>DASQJL010000062.1 GCA_035631035.1 Candidatus Binatia bacterium
CCCAGGAGGTCCATCTTCACCAGGCCGAAGTCCTCGGTCTGGTCCTTCTCCCACTGCACGATCGGGACGCCCTTGGGCGCGATCTCGACCGGCACGTGGTTCGAGAGCTCGTCCGGCACGAGCACGATCCCGCCGCTGTGCACGGCGAGGTGGCGCGGGTGCCCCTCCAGCGCCTGGGCCTGCGCCAGGATCTCGGGCCAAGGGGGCTCGAAGTCCACGCCGCGGAACCGGGGGCGGCGCTGCATCCCCTCGATCGGGTCCTCGACGCCCCAGTGCCCCTGCAGGCGGCGGGTCACGTTCATGATCTCGGCCTCGGGCAGGCCGTAGACCTTGGCGATCTCGTGGATCGCCCCGCGCTGCTGGAAGCCGACGTGGTTCGCCACCATCGCCGCGCGCACGGGCGCTCCGTTTTCGGCGAGC
Organism: Candidatus Binatia bacterium; assembly: GCA_035631035.1. NCBI lineage: Bacteria > Candidatus Binatota > Binatia (SeqCode) > Binatia bacterium. The sequence continues at coordinate 421 of DASQJL010000062.1, forward strand.
ACGTCCAGCTGGATCTGGTCGCGCTCGTCCCAGGCGAAGTCCACGTCGATGTCGGGCGGGTCCTTGCGCTCGGGCGAGAGGAAGCGCTCGAAGAACAGGTTGTGCCGCACCGGATCGACATGGGTGATGCCGAGCAGGTAGGCCACGATGCTCGCCGCCCCCGAGCCACGGCCGCAGATCCGCGGCGTGCGCGACGTGATCGCCTCGACGATCAGGAAGTAATCGGAGAAGCCCTTGTCGCGGATGATCGCCAGCTCGCGATCCAGCCGCGCGCGCACCTCCGGCGCCGGCCGCTTGCCGTAGCGGTGCACGATCCCCGCCTCGCAGCGGGCGCGCAGGATCTCGAACGCCTCCCCCTTGTCGAGCGGGTAGGAGGGAAAGACGGTGCGCCCCATCTCCCAGTCCACGGCGCACTCCTCGCCGAGCCTGGCCGCGTTCTCCAGCGCTTCGGGCGCGTGCGAAAGCCGCGCCTCCATGGCGGCGGCCGACGCGAACACGCGTCCGATCTCGGCCGTGTCGTCGGGCGGCACGCGCTCGAGCGTCGTGTTGCGGTCGATGGCGCGCACGATCTGGTGCAGGCGGCGCGACTCCGGTCTCGTGAAGTGCACGTCGTTGGTGGCCGCGCAGGGGATGCCGCGCGCGCGCGCCCAGGCGCGGAGCGGGCGGTCGCCGCGCCCGGGGACGAGCTCGGCGTAGACCGATACCGAGTCGCGAAGCGACTCCAGCAGCCCCCGGTCCTCGGAGAGCAGGACGAGATCCGCCGCGTGCCGGCGGACGTCGCGCTCGATCGAGAACTCGGGATCCAGGTGTCGCGCCGTGATCACGTGGCAGAGCGACGCGTAGCCCGAGCGGCCGCGCGCCAGGAGCACCGCCCGCCCGCGTCCTCCGGGCGCGGCGTGGGGCGCGTCCTTCTCGAGAATCTCCGCGCCGGCGATCGGGATGAGCCCGGTCTCGGCGCACATCTGGCGATAGAACACGAACCCGTAGAGCGCGTTCGTGTCGGTGAGCGCGAAGCGGTCCATGCCGTGCGCGCGGGCCGCCGTGATCAGGGCCTCGATCGGCTCGGGCCCGCGCATCATCGAGTAGTGGCTATGGACGTGCAGATGGACGAAGCGCGACACCGAGGGCCATCCACGAAGCGGGCACGAGCGCGTCCGTGCCCAGGCGGGAGCGGAGCCGGTCGAGCGCGACGTCGAACTGGGATCGGCGGTCCTGGACGGCGGAGGGCCACAGCATGAGCTGCTCCGCGCGCGCGGCGTCCTCCCACGCCGCGAGCCGGATGCGCCGCACCCGCACGCGCCGCGTGAGCGCGCCGTCGAGCAGCGCGAGCGCGGCCGCGCCGAGCGCGCGCTCGCCCGAGATCCCCTCCCGAATCACCCGCCGGGCGCGGCCGTGCCGGCCGTCAGCGTAGATCGCCCCGACCTCCAGACGGTTCGCGGCCGTGCCGCGCCGGCGGATCCCAAAGCCCACTTCCAGTGCGAGCCGCTCCATGCGCGCGGCCAGCACGCGGCGGTCGTTTGTCTCGGCCGCGAGCGTCTCCTCGGCGACGGCCGTCGGCGGCCGCGCGGCCCGCTCGGGCGCGCCGTCCAGGCCGCGCGCCTCCCGCCAGAGCGAGAAGGCGGCGGCGCGCCCCACGGCCGCCTCGAGCTGTCCCACCGCCAGCGCCTGCACGTCCCGCACGTGCCGCACGGCGAGCAGGTCCAGCCGCTCCGACGCGAATGCCCCACGCGCGGAGGGGAGAACCCGCACCGCCAGCGGCCCGAGGAACGCAGCCTCGCTTCCCGTGGGAACGTCGAGCAGCTCGCCGTCCGGCGCCAGCACGCCCGCGGCCACCGCGCTCACGAGGCGGGTCGAGGCGACCCCGAGCGTGGGGTGGAGGCCGAACCATCGCTCGACTTCCCTGCCCGCGCGCGAGGCGCGGTCGCAGGCGTCGCGGTGCGTGCGCGCGAGACCGGTCAGGTCGAGGACGAAGCGTCCCGGCCTGGGCGCCCCGCCGAGCGGCGCCAACGGCAGGAGGCGGTCGCGGATCGAATCGGAGACGCCCGCGTAGAGGTCGGCGTCGGGCGGGATCGGCACCAGATCGCGACAGACGCGCCGCGCCGCCAGGAGCGGCATGCCCGGATAGACCCCCTGCGCCGCCGCCTCGCGCGACGCCAAGAGCACGCGCGGCCGCGACGAGTCGGGCGGGGCGAGCGCCACCGGGCGCCCCACGAGCTTGGGGCAGCGGCGCCGCTCGGCCTGGATGGCGAAGGAGTCGATGGCGAGATGGACGAGGATGTGTTCCATATTTATGTACCGGCGCGCCGCAGCGCGCCGGAACCTAGTGGTATTGGCGAACCAGCCCGACCAGCACGCCGCGGATCTCCAAGCGATCAGCGGCGACCCGCAGCGGCTTCATCGCCGCATTCGCGGGCCGAAGCTCCACCCAGCGTCCAGCCGAGCCCGGCCCATGAAACCGCTTGAGCGTGGCCTCGCCGTCCACGATCGCGACGATCGTCTGCCCGTTCTCGGCGCGCCGCGCGCTCCGCACGACGACCACGTCGCCGTCCTGGATGCCGTCGTCCACCATGGAGTCGCCGCGCACGCGGAGCGCGTAGCGCTCCCCCGCCCCAAGGAGCGAGGCCGGCACCTCGATCTCTTCCGGGATTTCGATCGCCTCGATCGGCCGTCCCGCCGCGATCGTCCCGAGAAGCGGCAGCGTGGCGGCTTCGGGGCGGGTCGAGCGCCGGATGCGCGTCTCGAGAGGCGGCGCCGTCCTGTCCGCCGCCCATTCCCGCCCCGGAGCCGCCGCCGCGAGCCAGCGCTTGGCGTTCGGCGGGGCCGCGACCAGGTAGCCGCGCCGCCGGAGCTGCGCGATCAGCTTGGACACGGCGTTCAGCGAGGCCAGGCCCAGGTGCCGCCGGATCTCGTCGTACGAGGGCGCGTAGCCGTTCCGCCGCGAGAAGCGGATCACGAAGTCGTAGGCGGCGCGCTGCCGTGGCGTGAGCATCTGTTCCCTTCTCCGCGCGAGCGGCGGTTTCCTGCGGGCCCCCGAGGCGGCCGCGTGGCGCCCTGTAAGCAGCCGTCCGGGACCCGCTCCCCCAGGCGGTAGGAAGACGCCCGAAGGGACATGAATGAAGATAGGTGAACAAAAGGTGAAAGTCAAGCGTGCTAGGATGCCCGCATGCCCCCGACCGACGTGGCCGTGTTCCGGTCCTTCCGGGACCCGGTGCTCGCCGTTTGGCCGTATTGGTCGCGCCCCGAATTGCTGGAGCGCTGGCTGGGCGCGGCCGAGGTCGACTTGGAAGCGGGTGGGTCCTTCCAGGCGACGCTGTGGAACGGGGACGTGGTGCGCGCGACGATCCTGGCCGCGGCCCCGCCCAGTCGACTGGATCTCGCCTGGCGCGGCGAGGGTCCCGATGCGGCGATGACGGTCCGCGTCCGGCTCGAGCACCAGGGCCCGGGATGCCGGATCGCGGTCGAGGAGGAGGATCCCGGAAGCGACGTGGAGCGCGCGCACGCCTGCGCGTGGTGGCATGCCGCCCTGGACGCGCTTCGATCGGCGATCGACGGGAATCCCGACGCCCATCACTGGGGCGATCGGCTGCCGATCGTGCTCCGGACTCCCCTGGCGCGCGGGGCATCCGACATCTGGCCGCTTCTCTCCACCGCATCGGGCCTGGCGAAGTGGCTCGCGACCGCCGAGCGCTTCGATCCGGTGCCGGGAGGGGCCTTCCGCTTCGTGTCGCAATTCAAGGGGAGCGAGATCGTCGAGGAGGGACGCGTGGAGGCGGTCGAGCCGGACCGGCTGGTCGCGCTCTCGTGGGAGTGGATGGGCCAGGGGTGGCAGGCGGCCACGCGCGTGGAGCTGCGGCTGGAGCCCGATCCCACGGGAACGGCGCTCGTGATCCATCACTCGGGATTCGACGCCCTCGAGCCGGAGCAGCGCCTGGTCGCGCGCGTGAACTACGCGGCGGCATGGCGGGACGTGATGCACGACCTGAAGCGGCTGGTGGCGCCCGGCCCGACCGGCTGACTTACATCCGCAGCACGATCTTCCCCACGTTGGCCCGCGACTGGAGGAGGCGGTGCGCCTCGCCCGCTTCGGCCAGCCCCATCACGCGTCCCGGCTGCGGCGTGATCTCGCCCAGGTCGGCCAGCGAGACCAGCTCTTCCAGCACCTTCCGCATCAGCGCGCGGTTTCGGATCAGCTCGCGCAGGTTGACGCCGTGGAGGCCCAGGCTGGGCCGGAGCAGGTCGATGAACGTGAACCGCGGCGCGCGCAGCAGGTAGCTCAAGGCGCCCAGCACGCCCTTTCCCGAAAGACCGCTCACCCCCAGCGACACCACCCGTCCGCCGGGCCGAAGCGACTTGAGCCCGTCGCGGATCGTCGGGCCGCCCACGGAGTCGAGCACGATGTCGTAGGCGCGTCCCCCGTAGATCCGCTGCCCCAGACGCGCGATGTGCAGATGGCGCGACTGCACCACGTGCTTCACCCCTTCCGACAGGAGCCGCGCGCGCTTGAAGTGCGTTCCCGCCGCACCCGTCATCTCGAGGCCGGCGCGGCGCGCGAGATCCACCGCCGCCATCCCCACGCCGCCCGCCGCCGCGTGGATGAAGATGCGCATCCCCGGCTCCACGGGCCCGGTGCGATAGAGCGCGACGTAGGCCGTGCCGTAGTTCAAGGGAAGGGTCGCCGCGCACTGGTAGGCGAGCGAGTCGGGAATCGCGATCACCTGCTCGGCGGGAACGGCGATCCGCTCGGCGTAGCCGCCCGTCAGGTGGTACGCGAGCACCCGCTGTCCCACGCGGAACCGGTCGACCCCCTCGCCGAGCGCGATCACGTCGCCGCTCGTCTCGTGCCCCAGGACGAAGGGGCGCGGCGGCGCCTCGGGGTTCAATCCCTGCCGCGACAGCACGTCGGTGAAGTTGACGCCGGCGGCCTGGACCTGGATCAGGACCTCGCCGGGGCCGGGATGCGGCTCGGGGGCCTCCTCGACGCGGAGCGTTGCGGGAGGGCCGGCTCTTCGAAGGGTGACGGCGCGCATCGCGGCACTATACCCGATCGCGCAGCCTCGCCGCCGTGTCGAACACCTCCTGCCACATCGCGCGCGTGAGCACGCCGGTGCTCGTGTTTTGCTGGCTGGGGTGATAGGAGCAGAGGAGCCATCCGCCTTCGGGCAGCGGATGGGCGACGCCGTGGCCGAACGCGGGCTTCTTCGGCCCCAGGTCGTCGCGACCCAGCGCGCGACGCGCGCGCAAGAACGCCTCGAACCCGATCCTTCCCAGGACCAGCCGGACGCGCACGCGCGCGAGCGCCCGCATCTCGCGGACGAGGTACTCGCGGCAGCGCTCGGCCTCGACCGGAAGCGGCCGGTTTCCGGGAGGCGCGCAGCGGAGGGCGGCCGTGACGTAGGCCCCGCTCAACCGCATCCCGTCGTCCCGGGAGACCGATTCCGCCTGACTGGCCAGCCCCTGCCGGAACAGCTCGCCGTAGAGCCACTCCCCCGACTTGTCCCCGGTGAAGACCCGGCCGGTGCGATTCCCGCCATGGGCCGCCGGCGCCAGGCCGATCACCAGGAGCCAGGCTTCGGAGTCGCCGAAGCCCGGAACCGGCCTTCCCCAATAGACCTGGTCCCGAAACGCCGCCCGCCGGGTCCGGGCCACCTCCTCGCAGTAGCGCCGGAGCCGGGGGCAGCGCTCGCAGCCGACCACGTCCGCGGCGATCCCTGCCAAGTTGTCTGGCGAGGCGTCCCTAGGGCTCATTCCCGCATCATACCAACGGCACCTTGATCCTCCCCTCCCCTACGGGAGACAATGCACGCAGGGGTCGAGGAGGCCCCTAACCAATCATGCAGCCGCTACTTCCGTTACTCACGACGTTGCTGCCGGTGCTGTACGGCCTGAGCGCGGCGGGCTATGCGCGCGTCTACATCGCCGAGCCGGGGGTGTTCGAGGGAACCCGCGGGCAGAGCGGCGGCCCGCTCCTCCTGCGCGCCGCCGTCTTCGTGCACATCCTCTATCTCGCCGCGCGCGGCCTGATGGAGGGGCACCTGCCGCTCGCGTCGGTCTATGACTTTCTGTCAGCCACCGGCTTCTCGCTCGCCGTGGTCTATCTGTACGTGGAGATGCGCGTGCGGATCCGCACGACCGGCATCTTCGTCGTCCCGCTCGTCTTCATGCTGCAGATCCTCGCCTCGGCCTACGGCGTCGCCTCGCCCGCGATCAAGCCGCCGATCAAGCCGATCTGGTTCGAGCTGCACACGCTGGCGGCGGTGCTCGGCTACAGCGCGTTCGTGGTCTCGGCGATCTACGGGATCCTCTTTCTCATCCTCTATCGCGACATCAAGGCGAACCGCGTCTCCCTCTTCTACAGCCGCATGCCTCCCCTGGAGACGCTGGGCCGCATGAACGCCAGCGCCGCGGGGGCGGGGCTCGTGCTCCTGGCGATGGCGATCGGTATGGGCATGGGCTGGGCGCGGCTGGCCGGCGTGGCCTTCCTCTCCGATCCCAAGACGTGGCTCACGATCGTGGCCTGGGTCATCCTGGCCTTCGCCGTGCTGGCCTACCACCGCCTGGGATGGCGGGGGCCGCGCGCGGTCTACGCCTCGCTGGCCGGGTTCACGACGCTTGTCCTCTCGCGCTTCGCGGTGGACCTCTTCTTCCACTCGTTCCACACGTTCCGGTAGGCGATGGCCGCCAACTCCCGCACGCTCGACCTCTTCTGCGTCGGATTGAACCACGAGACCTCACCGCTCGAGGTGCGCGACGCGCTCGTCATGAACGACGAGGAGGTGGAGCGCGCGATCCAGGCGCTGCGGGAGCGCGGCGGAGCGAGCGAAGCGCTGGTCCTCTCCACCTGCAACCGGACCGAGGTCTACGCGCGCGGCGCGACGATCGAGGATCCGTCCGCGTTCGTCACGGCCCTGCTCCACGAGATCAAGGGGATGGACCTCTCCGGCAAGGAGGGCCGCTTCCTCTACACCTATCGCGAGCCCGAATCGGTGCGGCATCTCTTCCGCGTCGCCTGCGGGCTCGACTCGCAGATCCTGGGCGAGCCGCAGATCACGGGCCAGGTGAAGGACGCTCTCTCGCTCGCGGCCCGCTCCGGCGGATCGGGCCCCGTCATCGACCGGCTGCTCGACGCCGCGCTCCGCGCCGCCAAGCGCGCCCGGACCGAGACCGGAATCGGCCGCGGACCGGTGTCCAGCGCCTACGCCGCGGTGAGCCTCGCGACCAAGGTGCTCGGCGGCCTGGGCGACAAGCGCGTCCTCCTGATCGGCGCCGGAGAGATGGCGGCGCTGGCGGCGGCCCATTTCCGCGACGCGGGGGTGGCGCAATTCATGGTCGCCAACCGTAGCCGCGAGCGCGCGGACGCCTTCGCCGTCGCCTACTGCGCGCGCGTCGTCTCGCTCGAGGCGCTCCCCGTCGTGCTCCCCGGCGCCGACATCGTCGTCAGCGCGACCTCGGCGCCCGACGCGGTCGTGCGCGAGGACATGGTGCGAAACGCCATGAAGATCCGGAAGAACCGCTCGATCCTCTTCTTCGACCTCGCCGTCCCGCGCGACGTCGAAGCCTCGGTCGCGCGGCTTCCGAACGTCTTCTTGAACGACCTCGACGCCCTGGGCGGGATCGTGGCGCAGAGCCTGGCGCATCGCCGGGGCGAGATCCCCAAGGTGGAAGCGATCGTCGAAGAGGAGCTGTCGCGCTTCCTGCGCTGGCACCGCTCGCTGGCCGTGGTTCCCACGGTCACCGCGTTCCGGAATCAGGTCGAGACGATCGCCCGGCAGGAGCTGGAGCGGCACAAGGGGAAGTTCCGAGCCGAGGACCACGCCGCGCTGGACGCCCTGGTCCACGGCATCGTGCAGAAGATGCTCCACCGTCCCACGACCAAGCTCACGAGGGCCGACGAAAAGGCCCCCGAGGGGATCGCCCGGATCGACGCCATCCGCGATCTGTTCGGAATCGAGGAGGAGGATTCCGATGCGGATCGGAACCCGCGGTAGCGCGCTCGCCCTGGCCCAGAGCGGCCACGTGCGCGAGCGCCTGGCGAACGGCGCTCCCGACGACATCCCGCTCGAGGTGATCGAGACCTCCGGCGACCGCAATCCGATGGCCTCCCTCCGCCGCTTCGGCGGCAAGGGGATCTTCACCAAGGAGATCGAGGAGGCGCTGCTGCTGGGCCGCGTGGACCTCGCGGTCCATTCGCTCAAGGACCTGCCGACCGAGATGACGGCCGGGCTCATGATCGGCGCGATGCTCCCCCGCGAGGACCCCCGCGACGCGGTGATCGCGCGCGGAGGAACGCCGCTCGAGAAGCTCCCTGCCGGCGCCACGGTGGGCACCTCTTCGCTCCGGCGAAAGGCGCAGCTCCTGGCGAAGCGGCCCGATCTGAACGTCGTGGACCTGCGGGGGAACGTGCCCACCCGGATCGCGAGGCTCGAAGAGGGGCGTTTCGACGCGATCGTCGTGGCGGCCGCGGGGCTCCGCCGGCTGAACCTGATCGACCGCGCCACCGAGCTCCTGGACGACGCCTTCATGCTCCCCGCGCCCGGGCAGGGCGTGGTGGCGATCCAGATCCGCGAGGGGGATCCGGAGACGGCGGCGGCGGTGGGCAAGCTGCACGATCCCGGCGCCGCCGCGGAGGCCGCGGCCGAGCGGTCGCTCCTCTCCGCGCTGGGCGGCGGCTGCCTGGTCCCGATCGGCGCACGCGCGAAGATCGAGGACGGCACCGTCACGCTCGCGGGCTTCGTCGGCGATCCCTCGGGACGGCCGGCGCTGCGGCGCACGGCGCGCGGTCCCGCCTCCGACCCGGAAGCGGTGGGGCGCGAGCTGGCGCGGATGCTCCTCCACGAGGGCGCGCGCGCGATCCTGGACCGGGCCCGTGGCGACGAGGTCTTTCCGTGAGCGAGCCGCGTCCCCTCCTGGTCGTGGCGCGGAGCGAGCCCTCCGACGACGAACTGATCCGCGCCGCCGAAAGCCAGGGATTCGACGTGGCGCGGCTCGAGCTGTTCGAGACGCGCCCCGGCGGGCAGGTGGACGCGCTGGCGGAACGCTTGCAGCGCGTCGAGCCGGGCACCGCCGTGGCATGGACCAGCCGCCGCGCGGCGGTGGTGCTGGCGCAGACGGCGCTCCCCAAGCGGCGCGAGGCGCTCCAGGCGATGCCGCTCTACGCGGTCGGGGAGGAGAGCGCTGCGCCGATCCGCGGCGAGGGGCTGGAGGTCTTGGTGCCCGGCAGCGGTCTGGGCGCGGGACATCTGGCCGCCTACCTGGTCGAGCACGCGCAGGGACTGGGCGTGAAACGCGTCCTCTTCCTGCATGGGGATCGCGCGCTGGCCGATTTTCCGGACGCGCTCACGCGCGCCGGGATTCACGTGGAGAAATACGAGCTCTATCGCACGGTCTACCTGCCGGCCGACCCCGCGCCGGTGGTGCGGGCCCTCGACGCGCGGCGTCCTTGCGTCATCGCCTACTACAGTCCCTCGGGCATCGCGGGGCTGGAGCGGCTGCTCGACCCCGCGACCGGCGAGGTGCTCCATTCGGAAGCGATCGCGATCGCGCGGGGGGAAACGACCTACCAGGCGCTCCTGCGCTGGGGGTACGCGCATGCCGTGCGCCCCACGGGCGCCCGGCGGCATGACGCCTTCGTTCTCGACGCGATACAATCGGTATCGAGGAGCCCTCATTGACCTTCCCGACCACACGACTCCGCCGCCTGCGCGCGACCCCCGCGCTCCGCGCCATGACGCGGGAGACCACGCTCGACGCCGCCGACCTGGTGGCGCCGCTCTTCGTCGCGCACGGCGACACGGCGCGCCGCGAGATCGGCTCGATGCCCGGACACGCCCAGCTCTCGGTGAAGGAAGCGGTGCGCGAGGCGAAGACGCTCGCGGAATTGGGCGTGGGCGGCGTGATCCTCTTCGGCATCCCGAGAGCCAAGGACGCCGAGGGGAGCGAGGCGTACGCCGAGGACGGCATCGTCCCGCGCGCGCTCCGCGCCATCAAGGAGGCGGTCCCGGAGCTGCTCCTCTGGGCCGACGTCTGTCTCTGCGAATACACCGACCACGGGCACTGCGGCCTGATCCGGGACGGGCGCGTGGACAACGACCGCACCCTCCCGCTCTTGGCGCGCGCCTCGGTCGCCTACGCGCGCGCGGGCGCCGACCTGATCGCCCCGAGCGACATGATGGACGGACGCGTGGGCTCCATCCGCCGCGCGCTGGACGAGGCGGGGCTGGACGACACGCCGATCGTGGCCTACTCCGCCAAGTACGCGAGCGCGTTCTACGGGCCCTTCCGCGAAGCCGCCGAGTCGGCGCCGCAATTCGGCGACCGGCGCGGCTACCAGATGGACCCGGCGAACGGGGATGAGGCGGTGCGCGAGGTGGCGCTGGACATCGAGGAAGGGGCCGACATGGTGATGGTGAAGCCGGCGCTCCCCTACCTCGACGTGATCCGCCGCGTGAAGGAGCGCTTCGGCATGCCGGTCGCCGCGTACAACGTGTCCGGGGAGTACTCGATGATCAAGGCCGCCGCCGAGCGCGGCTGGCTGGACGGAGAGCGCGCCGCCCTCGAGGTGCTCACCTCGATCCGCCGCGCGGGCGCCGACGTGATCCTGACCTACTTCGCGAAAGAGGTCGCTCCCCTCCTGGGAAGGAGCGCGCGATGAGCGGCCCCCGACCCGGAGAGCGGCCGGTGACCACCGCGGGAGTCCCGGCGCGCACCCGCGAAAGCGAGATCCTCGCGCGACGCGCCGAGGGACTGCTGCCCGGCGGCGTGGATTCTCCGGTGCGCGCCTTCAAGGGCGTGGGCGGGACGCCGCGCTTCATAGCCTCGGCGAAGGGCGCCGTCATGACCGACGCCGACGGCAACCGTCTCCTCGACTACGTGCTGGGCTGGGGACCGCTCCTCCTGGGGCACGCGCATCCCAAGGTCGTGGAAGCGGTGAAGCGCCAGGCCGACCAGGGCACCCTCTACGGGGCCAGCACGCGACTCGAGGTGGAGCTGGCCGAGCGGGTGCGCCGCTTCGTTCCGGCGGCGGAACGGATCCGATTCGTCTCCACCGGCACCGAGGCGACGATGAGCGCCCTGCGCGTGGCGCGGGCCGCCACCGGACGGAGCGCCTACGTGAAGCTGGACGGCTGCTACCACGGCCACGCCGATTCGTTCCTGATCCAGGCGGGCTCGGGCGTCGCGACGCTCGGGATCCCCGACTCGCCGGGCGTGCCGGAGAGCACCGCCCGGGAGGCGCGCATCGCCTCGTACAACGACCTCGACTCCGTGGCCGCGCTCTTCGAGCGCGAGCCCCAGGGAATCGGGGCCGTCATCGTGGAGCCGGTGATCGGCAACTACGGGGTGCTCACGCCCGAGCCGGGCTTCCTTCCGGGGCTTCGCTCGCTCTGCGACCGCCACGGCGCGGTCCTCATCTTCGACGAGGTGATGACCGGCTTTCGGGTGGCGCGCGGCGGCGCGGCCGAGCGCTACGGCGTCCGCCCCGACCTGGTCACGCTGGGCAAGGTGATCGGCGGGGGCCTTCCGCTCGCGGCCTTCGCCGGCCGCGCCGACCTGATGGAGCGCGTCGCGCCGCAGGGGCCCGTCTACCAGGCCGGCACCTATTCCGGAAACCCGCTCTCGATGGCCGCCGGCAACGCCGCCCTCGAGACGCTCGAGCAGGACCCCGATCTCTTCCGCCGGGTGGAGGCGCGCACCACGCTGCTCGCCGCGGGCTTCCGCGAGATCCTCACGCGCCGGCGGATCCCCGGGACGGTGAACGCGGTGGGCTCGATGTGGACGATCTTCTTCGGCCCCGCCCGCGTGACCTCGATGAAGGACGTGCGCTCGGCCGACAAGCCGCGGTTCGCCCGTTTCTTCCACGGCATGCTGGAGCGCGGCATCTACCTTCCGCCCTCCGCGTTCGAGAGCGCATTCCTTTCCGACGCGCACACCGATGAGGATATCGACAGGACCCTGGAAGCCGCCGACGAAGCGATGGAGGGGCTCACGTGACCCAGCTCGCGCCCGCTTACCCGTTCCTCCGCGCCTGCCGCGGCGAGCCCAGCGCGGAGACGCCGATCTGGATCATGCGCCAGGCCGGACGCTACCTGCCCGAGTACCGCGCGCTTCGCGAGAAGCACGGGTTCCTCGAGTTCTGCACCGTGCCCGAGTTGTGCGCCGAGGTCACGGCGCAGCCGATCGACCGCTTCGGCTTCGACGCGGCGATCCTTTTCTCGGACATCCTGATTCCGGTGATCGGGCTGGGCGTGCCGATCGCCTTCAATCCGGGCCCCGTGCTCGACTTCCACATCGAGCGCCGCGAGGACGTCGCCCGGCTCCACTGGAAGGGAGCCGCCGAATCGACGCCCCACGTGCGGCCGGTGATCCGCGCCGTGCGCGAGCGGCTCGCGGGACGCGTGCCGCTGATCGGCTTCGGCGGCGCCCCCTTCACGCTGGCGTCCTACCTGGTCGAGGACGGCCGCGCGAAGGACCTGACCAAGACGCGCTCGTTCCTCTCGCGCGATCCGGAATGGTTCGCGCGGCTCCTGGACATCATCGTCGAAGCCACGATCGACTACCTGAAAGCGCAGATCGCGGCGGGCGTGGACGCCATCATGCTGTTCGACACGCAGGCAGGAGCGCTTCCGCCGGCGGAGTTCGCGCGCACCGCGGCGGCTTCGGCCGCGCGCGTGCTCGCGGCCCTCCCCAAGAGCACGCCGACGATCTACTTCGCGCTGGCTCCGGCGGTGGGACACCTGGAGGCGCTCCGCTCCATCCGCGCCGACGTCTATGGCCTGGACTACCGCGTGTCGGTCAGCCAGGCGCGCGCCATCCTGGGGCAGAGCCACGGGGTGCAGGGCAATCTCGATCCCGCGGTGCTCCTCGGGCCGCCGGAGGAGATCGTGGTGCAGGCCGAGTCGATCCTGCGAGAAAACGCGGGGCGGCCGGGGTTCATCTTCAACCTGGGGCATGGCATCTGGCCGGAGACGCCGGTCGAGAGCGTGTCCCTGCTCGTCCAGACCGTCCGGCGCTTCCGCGCTCCCGCGGGGATCCCATGAGCGACGCTTCGAATTCCAAGCCCGCGCCCGCCTCGGTCACGGCCGACTTGCTCGCCAAGTACGACCGCCCGGGGCCGCGCTACACCTCGTATCCCACCGCGGTCGAGTTCCACGAAGGGTTCGACGCGAAGCGCTACATCGCCAAGCTGGAGGAGGCGGCGCGGAAGCCCGAAGAGCCGCTCTCGCTCTACGTCCACCTCCCCTTCTGCCGGGAGCGGTGCAGCTTCTGCGGGTGCAACGTGATCATCACGCAGAAGCCGGGCGTGGCGGACGCCTACCTGGACGACCTGGAGCGCGAGGTGAATCTCGTGGCCGACCGGCTCGGGAAGCGGACGCGCCTGGTGCAGTACCACTGGGGCGGCGGCACGCCGACCTATCTCTCGCTGGAGCAGATGCGGCGCGTCTGGAACATGATCGCCAAGCGATTCACCTTCGCGGACGACGCCGAGATCGCGATCGAGGTGGACCCGCGCGTCACGACGCGCCGCCAGGCGGAGCTGCTCCGCGAGCTGGGCTTCAACCGGATCTCGATGGGCGTCCAGGATTTCGATTCCGACGTCCAGGAGGCGGTGAACCGCTACCAGACCTTCAACCAGACGCGCGACCTGCACCTGTACATGCGGGAGCTGGGCTTCGAATCGATCAACTTCGACTTCATCTACGGGCTGCCCCACCAGACGCAGGCGACCTTCCGGAAGACGATCGAGCTGGCGCTGGAGCTGCGCCCCGACCGCGTGGCCGTCTACTCCTACGCGTTCGTGCCCTGGATCAAGGCGCACCAGAAAGCGATCCGCCCCGAGGACCTGCCCCCGCGCGACGTGAAGCTGCAGCTCTTCGGCATCGCGCACGAGCTGTTCCTGGGCGCGGGCTACCAGCAGATCGGCATGGACCACTTCGCGCTGCCGACCGACTCGCTGGCCGTGTCGGCGCGAAACCGGGCCCTCTTCCGGAATTTCATGGGCTACACGACGCACCCCGCGCGCGACTACATCGGCTTCGGGGTCTCCTCGATCGGAGACCTGGGCGGCGCGTTCGCGCAGAACACGAAGAAGCTGAACCGGTACAAGGACGCGCTGGACCAGGGCCTTCCCCCGATCGAGCGCGGCTTCGAGCGCAGCCGGGACGACGAGATCCGCCGGGACGTGATCCAGGAGCTGATGTGCAACTTCCACCTGGACATCCCGCTGATCGAGAAGCGCTACGGGATCCGCTTCGCCGAGTACTTCGCCGACGCCCTCCGCGAGCTGGACGAGAGCGGTCCGGTGCAGCACGGCTTCGTGCGCCGGAACGAGAAGGAGATCGAGGTGACCGAGGCGGGACGGCTCTTCGTGCGGAACGTCTGCATGGCGTTCGACGCCTATCAGAAGAAGAACGAGGCCGAGAAGAAGCCGATCTTCTCCCGGACAGTCTAGCGGGCCGGGCTTGCCCGGCCCGTCTGAGCCACTACCCTTCGCACGAGAAACAACTGCATGAAAACAGGGATCCTGCTCCTCAACCTCGGCGGCCCCGACACGCTGGACGCGGTGCGCCCCTTCCTGGTGCGGCTCTTCAGCGACCGCGAGATCATCCGGCTCCCCGGCGGCCCGGTGGGCCAGTGGTTCATCGGGCGGATGATCGCGGTCAAGCGCACCAAGGAAGTGCAGGAGAACTATCACAAGATCGGCGGGGGCTCTCCGATCGTCTGCTGGAGCACCCTCCAGGGCGAGGGGATGGTCCAGCGCCTGCGCGCGCGCGGACACGACGTGGAGTACGCGCTCGCCATGCGCTACTGGAATCCCGACACCGACGCCGCTTTGGATCGGCTGGAATCGCTGGGCTGCGACCGGCTGGTGGCGCTCACGATGTATCCGCACTACTCGGTGGCGACGACTGGTTCGTCCATGGCGGAATTGCTGCGCGTGATGAAGCGCCGGAAGACCCGGCTTCCCCTCACGCGAATCGAGACCTGGTACGACCATCCGGGATATCTCGACGCCCTGGCCGCGCGCGTGCGCGCCAGCCTCGACACCTTCCCGCCGGGCTCGCGCCCGATGCTCCTCTTCTCCGCGCACGGACTGCCCAAGCACTTCATCGACGACGGCGACCCCTACTGCGAGCACATCCGGGTCACGCTGGACGGCGTGCGCGCCAGGCTCCCCGAGCTGCCCTGGACGATCGGCTACCAGAGCCGCGTGGGTCCGGTGGAGTGGATCGGCCCGAGCACCGACCAGGTGATCGACCGGCTGGGACGCGAAGGGGTGAAGGACGTGCTCGCGGTGCCGATCTCGTTCGTCTCCGACCACATCGAGACGCTCTACGAAGTCGACATGCTCTACGGAGATCAGGCGAAGAAGGTGGGCATCGTCAACTTCCGCCGCCCCGAGGGGCTGAACGACTTCCCCCCATTCCTGGACGCGCTCGCGTCGGTGGTGGAGCCGGCACTCGCGCAAACCGGCGAGCCGGTGCTGGCTGCGGGGTAGATAGCTGGCCTGTCGGCCGCGAACGTCAATCATGCACAACATGCGTAAACGAGATTCACCGCCGCTAGCGGCGGTAAAAAGTTGTCCGGTATTCTGACGTTCCGAAGGGTGAGCTAGTCCTACGGCTTCACACCCGCCGTGGCCTGCGGCAGGGTTCTTCCTCGTAACGTCACCAACGAATCCAGCTCGACCCGCGTGAGCATCGCAGGATTTCCCCGCATCGGCCACGACTGCACGATGCGGTCGGCCGCGAGCCCCTCGTCATCCAGTGCCTTCAGGAAGCGCTCGGCGCGGCGGCTGGCGCGCGTCTTCCCGTCCACCGTGACCCAACCCTGCTCCGTCTCGAACAGCATCCGCTGCTTTGGAAACCAGAAGACCACGAACTCGTTCGTGTGGTCGGAGCGCGGCCCGATGTTCACGGCGACCAGCCGATTGGTGGAGTCGGCCAGGTCGAAGCGCTTGGCGAAGGTCTGCATGGAGAGGGGCCGTTTGGCGCGCGCCAGCCGGTCGGGGTGCAGCGTGAAAGCCAGGTCCGACATCTGCCGCACGAAGTGCTCGTTCCCCGGCGTCGTGACGACCGTCGCGCCCTCCGCCACGAACGCGCGGAGACCCCCCGCGTAGTGCGGGTGGTAGTGGCTGAACAGGAAATAGCGGATCGGCTTGTTCGGGAACTGCCGCTTCGCGGCGTCCGCGATCCGCTCGCCGTTCTCGCTTCCGACGGCCGCTTCGAGGACCGCGAGCTTGTCCGCGAACTCCACCACCAAGGTCCTCGTGTCGAGGTCGTCCAGGTCCGCCGACCAGAGCCCCGGTGCCAGGGGCGCGAGCTTCACTTCGGCCCGCATCGAGTCGGCGGGCTCGGGTGGGTCGTAGCCTGGGGGCGACGCCAAAGAGTCGGGAGCGTCCGTCCGGAACGAGACACGGCGCTCGGCCATCGACCACTGCATGTCGCGCTCGTGGACGATCTGGCGCATCTCGGTGGGAACGAGGCCCGGTTCCCCGTAGGCGTAGAGGACGCCGTCCCGCACATCGCCCAGTCGGGGATGCGGCCTCGTCGTCATGTACGAGATCACGGCGCCGTCGATGGGCCGCAGCGTGAGCGCTCCGGACCCGGGTCGGTTATCGCTCAGGAACCAGACGCCTCCCGGTCCGCCGCCGGTCACGCGCGCGCGCGCGGTCGCCGCGCTCGCTCCGGCCGCTCGCGCCACCTCCCAGGGGAACCCTGCCGTGACCTGGGCCAGGGCCTGCTCGCGCCGCTCCGCACCGATCTCGCGCCACGGGCTGCCCGGGGCGGAGCGGTAGAGGAGCGTCCCGCCGGCGCCGGCCGGCAAGAGCATCCAGCTTTCCGGCCCGCCGGCCGAATCCCCCTGGATCCACGTGGTCCAGTCCAGACGCACCGCCCCTTGGCCGTTCGACAGGAAGCGCTGCCGCGATCGATACGGCTGCTTCTCGCCCGGGGTGCGGAAGTGCCCTTCCAGCTCCAGGACTCCCTCGTACTGGATCTCGATGCACTTCCCCGGCGCGGGAGCCGGAGAACCGGAGATCGCGGCCTTGAGCTGGGCGGCGAGCAGGGCCGCCGGGGTCGACCTTCCGGGCGGCGGCGAAGGCTTCCCGGGCGGCGTGCTCCTTCCGGACGGCGGCGACGGCGCGAGAAACGCCGCACACAGGGCGAGTGCGGCGGCGCGGCGAAGGGACCAGCGGGTCAGAGGCATGCCTCAGAACACTAGGGCCTTCCGGCGCGGAACGCTAGTATCCGCGCATGCGCGTCGTCATCATCGGCGGAGGAATCGCGGGTCTCTCCGCGGCGTGGGCCATTCGCGCCGAAGCGGCGCGCCGCGCCGAGTCGCTCGAGCTGACCGTGCTGGAGGCGGGGCCGCGCGCGGGCGGGCGGATCCGCTCGACGCGCGAAGACGGCTACCTGGTCGAGTGGGCGGCCAACGCCGTCCAGGGAACGCACAACGCGGCGTGGCGGCTGGCCGAATCGGTGGGCCTCGCCGACCAGCGGGTGCTGGGCAGCACCGACGCGGCCCGCCGCTACATCTGGCGCGGCGGCCGCCTCCACCGCCTTCCGCTGAACCCGGCCGCCTTCTTCGGCTTCACCGGCCTCTCCCCCGCTTCGCGGCTGCGCGTCGCGATGGAGCCCTTCTTCGCCAATCGCGTGAAGAAGGAGGAGAGCGTCCACGACTACGCCGTGCGGCACATCGGCGAGGAGGCGGCGAGCGTCCTGATCGGCGCCGTGGTGCGCGGCGTCTTCGCCGGAAATTCGAAGCGGCTCTCGGTGGACGCCGCCTTCCCCGTGATGCGCGAGATGGAGCGGAGCCACCGTTCGCTGGTGGTGGCGATGATGGCGCGGTCCAAAAAGGGAGGCGCCGGGGGCGCCGGCCGCGCCGCGGGGCCGGGGGGACGCGCCCTCTGGAGCTTCACGCGCGGCCTCGAATCGCTGACCGACGCCCTGGCGGCACGGCTGGGCGATGCGGTTCGGCTCGCCACGCCGGCGCTGGCGCTGGAACGGAACGGGACGGGCTACGTCGTGCGGATGGCGAGCGGCGACCGGCTCGAGGCCGATTCGGTCGTGCTCGCGATCTCCGCGCGGGCGGCGGCGGCGCTCCTGCGCCCGCTCGACGCCGAGCTCGCCAAGCTCCTCGGGACGATCGAGCCCGCGGGGGTGGCCGTGGTCGGGCTCGCCTTCCGGAACGACCGCTTCCGCACGCCGCCGGACGGCTACGGCTACCTGGTCGTGCCCGGCGAGGATCTGCCGATCCTGGGCGCACTCTTCGAGTCGAACCTGTTTCCCGGACGCGCGCCCGAGGGGCAGACGATGGTGCGGGTCATCATGGGCGGCGCGGACCGGCCCGATCTCCTCACGCGGAGCGACGCCGATCTCGCGGGGCTTGCGATGGGGGCGCTGGACAAGACGCACGGGCTGGCGAGCGGCCCCGAGCGGACCTGGGTGATCCGGCAGGACGCCTCCATTCCCCAATACGCGGTCGGACACATGGCGCTCCTGGCCGACCTGGACCGCCGCCTGGCGGCGAACCGGGGACTGCTCCTCGCGGGAAACGGCTATCGGGGGGTGTCGGTCGCCTCGCTGACGGAGGACGCGGAGCGGATCGCGGCGCGCGTCGTCAGCGCGCCCGGCGGATGAGCCAGACGATCAGCGCAGAGAGCATTCCCACGGGGAGGCCCAGCAGAAGCAGCGTCGTCCCGATGTAGGCGGCCTTGTTGGTCGAGGACGACGAGGCACAGAAAGCGCAAGCCGCGGGAAGCAGCCGGAAGAACGACGCGTGCGCCACCGCGAGCGCCGCCTTCGCCAGCATCGCCAGCACTGCCGTCAACGCCACGGCTCGTACACCACGGCGTAGAGCACCGGCCAGACCCCCACCACGAAGAGCCAGAACATGCGGGAGAGCGTGAACGCGACCCGGGCATCGTCGGGACGTCCCTCGCGCGCGGCCCGCGCCATCTTCCGGGACGCGACGAGCAGCACGATCAGCGCCGCGAGCACGTGGATCGCGTGCGCCACGACCAGGGCGTAGAAGGTCGCCCCGTAAATCCCCGACGTCGTCGTCAGGCCGAAGGCGGTGAGGCGCGCCCACTCCAGTCCCTGCACGGCGAGGAAGACCACGCCCAGGGCCGCGCCGGCGCCGATCGCGCGCGTCGCCGCACCCATCCGGTCGGGGAACGAGGCGCTCGCGCGGATCACCGAAGCACCGCTCAAGAGAAGGACCACCGTGTTCGCCAGCGTGAGGCCCATCGGCAGCCGCGGCTGTCCCGCCGGGGGCCAGGAGGGCTGCCCGGCGCGGAGCACCACGTGGGCGCTGACCAGCGCGGCGAAGAACATCGCCTCCGTGAAGAGGAACAGGGTCATGCCGATGACCCCGGTCTCGACCGCGCGGTCGACGGGGGTCAGCGTGCGCGTGGCGCCGCGAGCCATGGAAGCGCTAGCCGCCGTAGACACGGACGATGTCCGGGAAGAGGCCGAAGAAGAGGATGGCGAGCGCGAGCACCCCCGCGACCAGGATCGCCACGACGTGCGCGGGCTCGAACTTGAGGTGCATGTAGAAGGCGATCACGAGCGAGGCCTTCACGATCGCGACGAGCCAGATGAGGAGCGCCGCGAGCTGGGCGTGGCGGAGGTAGGCGAGGAGCAGCGACAGGATCAAAGCACCCATCAGCACGCCCCAGATCGCCACGTAGTTGGGGTGGCGCCGCTCCGGCGCCGGAATCGTATGGGTCATCGCGCGGGCGCTCTCCTCAGTTGGCCAGGTACAACAGCGGGAACAGGAAGATCCAGACCACGTCCACGAAGTGCCAGTAGATGCCGACCAATTCCACGCGGTGCGTGTCGCTCCGGCGTGCCACCATCTGCCGTATCGCCAGGATCGCGAAGAGCCCGCCCGTGACATGCAGGGCGTGGAGCCCCGTGAGCGCGTAGTAGAAGGACCAGAAGAGGCCGCTCACCGGGGTGAAGCCCATAGACATCTCGTGGCCGTATTCGAAGGCTTTCACGCCCAGGAACACCCCGCCGAGAGCGATCGTCCCGAGCATGTGCCGCGAGGCCCGCTTGAGATCGCCGTGCTCCACCGCCGCGTGCGCGAGGACCATGAACAGGCTGGAGGTGAGGAGCACCAGCGTGTTGAACGCGCCGGCGGGCCTGACCGTGTGGCGCGCCAGGGCGCCCCACTCCGGGTGGCGCAGGCGGAAGAGCACGTAGCAGACGATCAGCCCGCCGAAGATCACGACCTCCGATCCGAGGAACCACCAGATCGCCAGCCGTCCCGTCGAGATTCCGGTCGACCGGATGAGGTCGTGGCGCCGCGGCGCGGCGGCGTGCGCGGCGGCCCGGCTCACAGCGGTCTCCCCGGCGCGACGTCTTGCGGGAACCAGTCGGCGTCGCGCCCCGGGGCGCTGTACTCGTAGGGGCCGCGGTAGACGACCGGCGTCCCCTCGAAATTGCCGTGCCCCGGCGGCGACGGCACGGTCCACTCGAGCGTGTTCGCGCGCCAGGGGTTTTTCCCCGCGACCGCGCCGAAGCGCAGGCTCCCGAAAAAGTTGAGCACGAACGGGATCTGGAAGAGGAGGAGCCCGATCGTGCCGAGGGTCGCGGCCAGCTGGAGCGGGTGCAGGTCTCCGAGGTGCGCGAAGACGCGCGGATCGAACGTGCGGCGCGGATAGCCGCGCAGCCCCAGGCCGAACATCGGCATGAAGGTGACGTTCACGAAGAGGAAGGTCCCCCAGAAGTGGATCTTCCCCAGCGTCTCGTTCAGCATCCGGCCGAACATCTTCGGGTACCAGTAGTAGATCCCGGCAAACAGGGAGAAGAAGACCGGCGGGATCAGGGCGTAGTGGAAATGGGCCACCACGAAGTAGGTGTCGTGCACGTAGATGTCGGCGGCCGCCGAGCCGTTGATGATCCCGGTCACCCCGCCCCAGAAGAAGACGCCGACCATCCCGATCGCGAAGAGCATCGCCGCCTTGAGCTCGATCGCTCCTCTCCAGAGGGTCGCGACGAAGGCGAACATCGTGATCGCCACGGGGACCGAGATCAGGATCGTCGTGATGCTGAACGCGCTCGCCAGGCGCGGGTCGATCCCGCTCACGAACTGATGGTGCGCCCACACGATGAACGAGAGAACGCCCGTGGCGAGCGTGGCGTACACCACCATCCGGTAGCCGAAGAGCGGCTTCCGCGCAAAGACGGGGAGGATCTCCGCGACGATGCCGAGTCCCGGGAGGAGGATGACGTAGACCTCGGGATGGCCGAAGAACCAGAAGAGGTGCTGGTAGAGCAGCGGATCGCCGCCGGCGCCGGGGTTGTAGAAGCCGGTGCCCGCAACGCGGTCCAGCAGGAGCAGCACCGCGCCCGCCACGAGCGGCCCCACCGAGAAGAGGAAGATCACGCTCGCGACCAGCTGCATCCAGACCATCATCGGCAGGTCGAACATCTTCATCCCCGGAGCGCGCAGGTTGATCGCGGTGGTGATGAAGTTGATCCCGCCCATGAGAAAGGCGACGAACTCGAGCGCGACCGCGGCGATCCAGAGCGGCACGCCCCACGCGGCGCCGGAATAGGCCACGTTGGCCGAGAGCGGCGGATAGGCGGTCCATCCCGCCGGCGAGGCGCCTCCCGGGACGAAGAAGGAGCCGAGCAGGATCAGGCAGCTCACGAGGAAGGTCCAGTAGGACATCATGTTCAGCCGCGGAAACGCCATGTCGCGCGCGCCGATCATCAGCGGGATCAGGAAATTGCCGAAGCCGCCCAGCAGCACCGGCATCGCCACGAAGAAGATCATGATCGTGCCGTGCATCGTGATCAGCGCGTTGTAGGTGCCGGCGGGCACCTCGCCGAATCCGGGCACCGCGCGATCCGGAAACGCGAGGTGCATCCGCATCACGTGCGCGAGCAGCCCTCCGATCACCGCCATGCAGAGGCCGGTGAGCAGGTACTGCTTGGCGATGTGCTTGTGATCGGTCGAGAAGAAGTAGGTGCTCCAGAACCCGTGCGGCGCGTCGTCGTGCGCCCCGGCATGCGCCGCCGGAGGCGCGGCCCGGGGCGGATCGAGAGGCGGCTCGAGGATCGTGGCCTCGCTCACGACTTCCCTCCCGTCTTCGGCGCCGGCTGGGGAGCCGGCGTGGGAGCTGCCTGGAATGCCGCCGCCTGGGAGGCCGGCTGGGCGGCTATCCGGGAGTCGAGCCACCGCTCGTAGTCCGCTTCGGTGTCGACGTAGAGCGTGCCGCGCATGAGCCCGTGCGCCACGCCGCACAGCTCCGCGCAGAGGACGCCGTAGCTGCCGGGACGCGTCGCGCGGAACCAGCCCTGGATATGGCGCCCCGGCACCGCGTCCTGCTTCAGGCGGAGCTCGGGAACCCAGAAGGAGTGGAGGCAGTCGGCCGCGCCGAGGGTGAACGCGACGTTCTCGCCCACCGGCACGTGGATCTCGTTGGGGATGACGATGTCGTCGGGCGAGCCGAGGATGCCGTCCTTCCCGGGATGCGTGAACGTCCACGCCCACTGGCGCCCCTCGACGCCGATCTGCAGCTGCGCCGGCGGAACCTTCTCCTTGATCGTCTTCCAGACGCGCTCGCCGAAGGCATCGATGGCCAGATCGCACACGAGAATGGCGACGCAGGGGATCAGGATCCACCCGGTCTGGCGGAAGCTCTTGCCCGGCACGTAGGCCGCGCGCACGCCGTCCTTCTTGCGGTACCGGAACGTGAACCAGAGGAGGATCCCCTCGGCCGCGACGAACCAGACCCCCACGATGAGGGTGATGACCCACATCACGCGGTCGATATCGCCCGCGTAACTTGATGCAGCAACAGGCATTAGGTGCATGCGCGGCGAGCCCTCGGGTGCGAATGTTAATGGGGATTAACTCGAGGGAGGATGGGGGATGCCGACCGGAGTCGCTATGGAGCCGAGGGATACCTGCGAATGGTACTCAGGTATACCTGCCCTCGTACTCGCAGCGCGCTTCGCAGGTCTCGTGAACCGTGATGCGCGCGAGCGACGGAAGCGAGTGCTTGAGTCGTTCCCAGAGCCAGCCCGCGAGATGTTCCGACGTGGGATTGTCGAGGCCCGGGATCTCGTTCAGGTAGTAATGGTCGAGCTGCTTCCGCAGAGGCTCCACGGCATCCCGGATCACCGCATAGTCGAGGAACCAGCCGGTGCGCGGATCCACCTCTCCCTCTACGGTGACCTCGATGCGAAACGAATGGCCGTGGAGGCGGCGGCACTTGTGCCCGTCGGGCGCGTTCGGCAGCAGGTGCGCGGCTTCGAACGTGAAGTCCCGGGTCAGCCGGACTCTCATCGCGTCCTCTCCCTCATGCTCATCGCAGCCCCACCGCCTTGTGCGTCTGCGGAATGATTCGCGCTTCGGGGTAGCGGTCCCAGGGCCACCACTCGAACACGGCGCGGCCGTCGCCACTTCCGTGCTCGGGCTGCAGCACGACGGCGCCGCGGTACTCCAGGGCGTCCAGGAAGCGCACCGCGTCGTTCACGTCCCCCTCCGACTGGATCACGAACTTGAGCTGCCGGCGCTCCTCGGGGAGCGCCATCAACTCGCGCAGCGTGGGAAGCTGCGCCTCCACGGGATCCCCCTCGAACGTCCGCGCGCTCTCCCCCTTGGGCGAGATCGTCCAGAAGTCGATCAGGGCCATCAGCGGCTCCACGACGCGCGAGCCGCTGGTCTCGACCGAAATCCACCAGCCCCGCTCCCGCAGCGAGCCCAGGAGCCACCCGAGCGATTCGGCGGGGGCGATCAACGGTTCCCCTCCCGTGAGGCACAGCCGCCGAACGGACGGATGATGCAGGATGCGATCGAGCACCGCATCGGGCGACATCGTCTCGAAACGCCCGATCCCGCTGGTCGCCAGCGCCTCCGGCTGATCGCACCAGACGCATCGGAGCGGGCAGCCGTAGAGTCTAAGAAAAACGGTCCGCTCGCCGACGTGGACCCCCTCCCCCTGGACGGAGAGGAAGATCTCGTTCACGCGAAGGGGTTTCAGATCGGGTGCGGGCATCGGACGATTCTACCGGTTTCCCCGGGGATTGACCTGCTCCGTGGCCGTTCGTACAATCCCCGGCAATCGACACCGGGCCGTCGGAAATGCCCGGCCGCCAACAGGAACGGAGGTTGGACGACCATGGCCAAGGCGAACTACGGGGATCTGCCGATCAACCACAGCGACGAGCCGATCCGGTTGTTCAAGTCCGACTTCCTCGAGTTCTTCACCCACATCCACCCGGTCGTGGTGCTCGTGCTGTACGTGCCGGTGGTTCTCTTCTTCCTGGCGCGGGCGTTCCGGGAGCAGGGGGGCGGGGCCATCGGGCCGGTGTTCGGCATGTACGCGGTGGGCCTTCTGGTCTGGACCTTCTCCGAGTACATCCTGCATCGCTACCTGTTCCACTGGGACCCGCAGCATCCGTTCCTGAAGCGGGCGTGGTACCTGGTGCATGGCGTCCATCACGAGCAGCCGCAGTGCAAGACGCGCCTGGTCATGCCGCCGATCCTGAGCATTCCGCTGGCGGTCCTCTTCTTCCTCTTCTTCAAGACCCTGATCGGCACGATCCTCGGGCTCCCGCTCTGGGTGGCGCCGCTCTTCGCCGGCTTCGTGACCGGCTACATCGCCTACGACATGATGCACTATGCGGAGCACCACCTCTCGATGACGTGGGGCTTCCTCAAGTTCGTGAAGCGCTACCACCTGCTGCACCACTACAAGACCCCCGAGCATCGGTTCGGGGTCAGCTCCCCTCTCTGGGACTACATCTTCGGCACCAAACCGAAGGGCCGCTGACGCCTCCGCGGCGAGCCGGCAGGACGCCGTGAATCTGATCGCGGCGATTGTCGAGCGGCTGCGCCGCATGGTGGAGGTCGTCCAGGACTTCGTGCTGTTTGCCTGGGAGGCGATCCGGGCGACCTTCACGCCTCCGTACTACGGGCGCGAGTTCTTGAGCCAGCTCCACTTCGCCCTGGTCGGCTCGCTCCTGATCGTGGTCGTGTCCGCCGCGGTGGCGGGCCAGGCGCTGGCGATCCAGCTGGTGCGCGAGCTGGCGAACACGGGAGCCAAGTCGCAGCTCGGGCACTTCATGGTGATCTCGGTGGTGCGCGCGCTGGGACCGGTGCTCACGGGGATGGTGGTAGCCTCGCGCATGTCGGCCGGGATCACCGCGGAGCTCGGGGCGATGCGATCCAGCGACCAGCTCGATGCGCTGATCGCGTTCGGCTCGAATCCGATGAAGCGGCTGGTCGTGCCTCGTGTGGCGGCGCTCCTGATCGCGCTCCCCGTGCTCGTGATCATCGGGGACGCGCTGGCGGTGGTGGGCGGCGGGTTCGTGGGACTCCAGTACCACCTGCCCGTCGAGTCGTATTATTCGGGGGTGCTCAAGTACCTGACGCCCAAGAACGTGATGGTCGGCATGATCAAGCCGTTCGTCTTCGCCGTGATGATCGCGACGGTGGCCTGCTGGCGCGGGTTCCGGTCGGCGGGGGGCGCCAAGGGCGTGGGCGTCTCGACCACCGAGTCGGTCGTGATCTCCTCGGTGGGGATTCTGGTCGCCGACGGCGTCTGCACGCGGCTCGTGTTTCGAATCCTGGGTTGGTGAGTTCTGATGATCTCGTTCCAGCATGTCGACTACTCGATCGATGGACGGCCGATTCTCCGGGACATCACCTTCGATGTGCCCCAGGGGGCGACGACCGTCATCCTGGGCCCGTCCGGCTCGGGGAAGAGCACGACGCTCCGGCTGCTGCTGGGGCTGGCGCGGCCCGACGCGGGAGAAATTCGGATCGACAACGAGGACATCACGCGGATGAGCGAGAAGCGGCTCCGCCAGGTCCGCCAGCGCGTGGGAATGGTGTTTCAGCAGGGGGCGCTTTTCGACTCGATGACCGTGGGTGAGAACGTGGCGTTTTCCCTGATCGAGCACGACAAAGTCCCGGATGAGGAGCTGGAAGGGACGGTTCGGTCGCACCTCCAGCTGGTGGGGCTCGATCCGGACCTGATCGACCGGATGCCCGATCAGCTCTCGGGCGGAATGCAGCGGCGTGTGGCGATCGCGCGGGCGCTCGCGGCCCGCGATCCGAATATCCTCCTCTACGACGAGCCGACAACCGGGCTCGATCCGCAGAGCGCGGAGCGGATCACCGACCTGATCGTGGAGCTGCGCGACCGCATGAAGAAGACGTCGATCATGGTGACCCACGACATCGCCGATGCCTTCAAGGTGGCGAACACCATGGCGGTGTTGAACGAGGGGCGGCTCGTGTTCGAGGGCACCCCGTCCGACCTGGCCCACACCAACGAGCCGTTCATCAACGAATTCCTGGCTCCGTTCCGCAAGGCGGTCCTGGCCGCGACGCAGCGTGTCGTCGCGGTTCCAGGGACCCCGCGGCCCACGGCGCTCCAGTGACGGGAGGAATGGCGTGAAGCGAACCGGGCAGGTGCCCTTCATGAAGCTCCAGGTCGGGATCCTGTCGCTGATCGCGCTCGCCCTGATCCTCTGGGCCACCTTCCAGTCGGGAAGCTTCAAGTTCGGGAAGGAGGAGGAGATCACGGTCCACTTCGCCAACGTCGGCGGGCTGGAGACCGGCTCCCCCGTCCGGCTGAACGGCGTGCCGGTCGGCACCGTGCGCCGGATCGAGCTGGGCGACAGCACCAACATCGTGAAGGTCGTGATGGGCGTGAAGGACGGCACCCGCTCGCGCCTCCACCAGGGCGCGACCGCGCGCATCACGACGGTGGGATTCCTCTCCGAGCTCTACATTGCGCTCGACGCGGGAAACGAGACGCTCCCGGTGATCGCGAGCGACGAGGAGATCCGCCCCGCCATCATCACCGACCCCCAGGTGCTGCTCAGCCAGGCGAAGGGGATGGCGGACAGCGTGGAGGTGATCCTGGCCAACCTGAACGCCGCCACGCGGGGCTTCTCGAACGGACAGGGAACGCTGGGACGCCTGGCGCGCGACGAGAAGCTCTACGACAATCTGGTCGCGATGAGCCGGAACGCGAGCGAGCTGGCCTCGCGCATGAACCAGACCCAGTCGCGCGTGGCCGACCGCCTGATGGCGCTGGCCGCCTCCTTCGACAGCCTCTCCTGGCGGATGCAGCACGGCGAGGGCACGCTGGCGCAGCTCATGAACAACGGCGAGCTGCACCGGAATCTCGCCTCGAGCACGGCGCGGATGGATTCCGTGATGGCGCTGATGGAGTCGGGCAAAGGGTCGATGGGCAAGCTGATGGCCGACTCGACGCTGTACGAGGATACGAAAGCGCTGATGGGCTCGATGAAGCGGCTGATGGCGGAGATCGAAAAGGACCCCAAGAAGTACTTCAAGTTCAGCCTGTTCTAGACCTCACCGCACCCACACCAGCCTCGTCGTTCGCTTCTCTCCTGCGGCTTCCGCGCGGATCCAGTAGATGCCGCTTCCGGTCTCGTGGCCGCGCTGGTCGCGACCATTCCACCGTAACGCCAGGGGACCGGCCGGCGCGTTCCCATCGAACAGCGTGGCCACCCTCCGGCCCGCGGCATTGAATACGCCGACCCGCACCGGGCCCGCCGACCGCAGCCGCAGCGTCACCGACGCCTCCCGCGACGCGGGATTGGGCCGCGGCGATTCCAGCGCCACGGGCGGCGCGTTCGACGTGGTCCCGGTCGTGTCGTCCACGCTGGCCGGTTGGAGCGCGGCGTCGTAGGCCATGAAGTCGTCCACGGCCGCCTCCACGACGCCGTCGGCGGGGGGCTGGTCCTGCGCGATGAAGCGGACGCGCACCGCGGCGCTGGGCGCGATGTAGTCTTTCACGCGGATCACGTCCCGCTGCCACGCAGGGTGGCTCTCGATCAGCGAACGGACGGTGACCCAGGTCTGGCCGTCGCGCGTGATCTGGATCACGAGCGAGTCGGGCTCGCCGGGGGTGTTCATGTGGAACCACCGCGACCAGGAGAGCGTCGGCTCGGTCATGGCGCTCAGGTCGATCGGCGGCGTGGTCAGTGTGGTCTTGCCGCCGTCCACGTCCGTGGCCGCGGGGTCGCCGCCGGCCGGGCCGTTCCCGGTGACGAAGCAGTAGCCCGTCCCCGTTCCCGTCGTGGCGTCCACGCCCGGGGCGACCGGGCCCACCGTGAGGATGCCCTCGGCCGGCTCGTCGTGCTGCGCGTCCTGAAGCGGGGTGCCGCGACCCGGCGCGGCGCCCGAGGCCAGGCGGTCTCCGCCCGGAGTGGCGCCCGGCGCCAGCGGAAGCCTCGGCGCGTTCTGTCCGGTCGTGCCGTTCGGAATCGCGCGCTCCCACCGGCCGGCCGACGCGTTGTCGTCGGCGTCGGCAAGGCTCCACCCCCGGTCGGTGTCACAGGAGTCGTACCAGGCGGCCGGGAGCAGCTTGAAATCCACGGTCCGCGTCACGCCGGGCTCGGCCGAGGTCAGCCGGGAGGCGGGGGCGAATCCGGGACGGTAGGCGCTCACGACGTAGTTTCCCCGCGGCACGCCGGCGAGGTTGTAGATCCCCGTCGAGACCGTGGCCGCCGAGAGCGGCGTGCCCTCGAGCGTGATCGCCGCGTCCTGAATCGCCGCCGCGTCCCCTTCCCGCCGCACCACGCCCGTGAGCGCGGTGGCCGCCACCCGCTTCATCGCGACCACGAAGCTGTCCCGGCTCCCGACCGTCACGTTGTCGCTGACGAACGCCGTCTCGTAGCCGAATTTCGACAGCCGCAGGGTGCTCGCGCCCGGCGCCAGCGCGATCCGCGCGCCGCCGGTCATGCCGGTTTGCGTGGAGTCCTCGGGCGTTTCCACGTGGACGACGTCGACGCCGGTCAGCGGCGATCCCCCGGTGTCCCGCGCGCGCACCTTGACGATGCCGTAGTTCCGGACCGCGCGGAAGACCCAGAGCCCGCTCTCGATGTCGCTCGCGATGAAGGTCCCCGACGGAAACCCGCACGCGACTTCCCATACGCCGTGGAAGCCTCCGGAGTACGAGGGGTAGGTGTCGTACCACCCGAACTGCGCCGGCAGCGTCGGATCGGCGATGTCGAACAGGCGCACTCCCTCGGTGTACCAGGCGACGAACGCGGTGTCCTGCTTCACGTGCACGTTGTGCACGATCGAGAGCGGGTTCACGGTGGTCTCGTACAGGAGTGGGTGGGCCTGGAGGTCCTGGAGGTCGAAGACCTTCATCGTCGAGTAGTTCACCTCGTCGCAGACGTAGAGATAGCGCCCGTCCTTGGAGGTCTCGCCGCTGTGCGACTTGGCGTTCAGGTAGCTCCAGGAGGACTGCTCGACCGGCGCCGACGGATTGCTCAGATCGAAGATCCGGACCGTGTTGCTCGAGATGCAGAAGGCGTGAAGCCGCGTGCCGCGCACCCACGAGTCGTGCACGTAATCCTTGGTGTAGGAGGCGAGGTCGACGGGGTTTTCAGGATCGGCGAGCGACATGACGTGCATGCCGGTCATCGTGTTGGTCGCGCGCGTGCCGTTCAGGATGAGGAGCGCGCGCGTGGTGTCGACGGTGACCGTGTGCTCCCGGTTGAACGCCGTCGTGTAGGTGTTCGCGAGCACGGGGTGCTCGGGGTCGGTCATCCGGATGATCTGGATGCCGCCGCCGACGGCCTCGGTCGAGACGTAGAGCCAGGTCCGGTACTGCTTCATCTCGCGCCACCAGGAGGTGAGCCCCGGGATGAACCCCACCTCGTAGGGCGCCGACGGATTCGTCACGTTCACGATCGACGTTCCGGTTTCGGTGCCGAGCACGGCGTACTCGCGCCCATCCGGCGCGACATAGGCGGTACAGGCGGAGTAGCGCGTGTAGCTGTTCAGGTGGGCGAGGAGCTGGACGTTCCGGGACACGGCGGAAGCCATGGCCGGGGACGGCCGTAGCGGCGCGATCAGGGGCGCGGCGAGGAACACCGCGAGGAGGGCTCGACGGACCATGGGCATGAACCGATTTCGGATGCGGGAGACGGGATGGGGATTCACGAAAACAGGGGCTCCGAGCGGGTGCCGGCCAGGATGCGCCCGCCCCGTGATTCTACCGTCGGCCGGCGCCCGGCGCCAGCCCTAGAGCCAGCCGGCCTCGCGATACCAGTCCGCCGTCGCCCGGATCCCTTCCCGTAGCCCGATCCGGGGCGTCCAGCCGAGCCGCTCCCGGATCTTCCGCGACGAGGCGATCCAGTCCCCCGCGGCGATCTCCGCCAGCTTCTCCCGGGAGAGAAGCGGCGCCCTGCCCGCGGCGCGCGCCCAGCCCTCGGCGACCGACGCGATCCCCGTCAGGGCCCACTGCGGAATGGCGATACGAACCGTCCAGGTCCGGAGCGCCTCCCGGACGGCGATGCCCAGCTCGGCGTAGTCGGTCACGTCCGGCTCGCAGGCGAAGAACGCCTGCCCCAGGGCGGCCTCCTCGGTGAGTGCCGCATAGACGGCGGTGACGAGGTCGCTCACGTGGACGATGGAGAACCGCCCCCGCGCGCGGAGGACCGGCTCCAGGTGCCACTTCCCCGCGACGAACGCCTTGAGGATGGCGGTGTCCCGGGGGCCGTAGACGGCCGGGGGGCGGATCACCGCGATCGGCAGCCGGTCGGCCGCCATCAGCACGAGCTGCTCCGCGCGGAGCTTGCTCTCGCCGTAGGCGGAGACCGGGTGGGGGCGCTGATCCTCGGTGACCGGGAGGCCGGTCAGGCTGGGTCCGGCGGCCGCCTGGCTCGAGATGAAGAGAAAGCGCCGAAGCGTGCCCTGATCCGCGGCGCGCAGGAGCCGCTCGGTGCCCACCACGTTGGCCTCGTGGAACTCCGCCGCGTTCCGGGCGCGGATGAGCCCGGCGGCGTGGACGATCCAGTCGGCGCCCTCCACCGCGCGGGCCAGCGCCATGGGATCGTCGAGCGCGGCATCGGCCAGCTCGACCGGCTTCCCCTCCAGCCACCGCCGCGACGAGGTGCCGCGCACGACGGCGCGCACGCGCGCGCCGCGCAGGAGGAGCTCGTCCACGACGTGGCTTCCGACGAATCCGGATGCTCCCGTGACGACGGCGAGGGGCGCCGCGTCGCTCACGCGAGCCGCTTTTCGTAGATCCGGTAGACCGCGCTCCGCGTGCCGCCCGAGCCGAGGATCAGCTGGTGCACGGAGTCGTTGTCCTCGAGCGTCCAGCCCACCTCGCACAACGGGTAGCCGCGGCGCCGCGTGGCGCGCATGAGCGCCTCGACGAGCAGCGCCCCGACGCCGCGCTTCTGGTATTCGCCCAGCACGCCGAGCGCGAGAAGGCGGCCCTCCTTGATCCGCGGGAGGGTCCAGAGCAGCTTGACGAGGCCGAAGGGGAAGAGCTTCCCCTTCACCTTGGCCAGCGCGACGTTGACGTCGGGAAGGATCAGCCCGAACCCGACCGGCGCGCCGTCCACCTCGGCGAACTGCACCAGGTCGGGGACGACCGCGGGCTTCAGCTGGCTCGCCATGTGATCGATCTCGGCGTCGGTCATCGGAACGAAGCCCCAGTTCCGCTCCCAGGCGGCGTTGTAGACGGTCTTCACGCGGCCCAGCTCCTCGTTGAACTTCTTCATGTCGAGCGGACGGACCGTGATCCGGTCGCGCTTCTTCGCCATCGACGCGATCCGCTGGAACACGGGCTGGGGCGTCTCGGGCACGGGGACGCGCCACTGGTAGAGATCCTTGGCCTTGGTCAGGCCGGCCGCCTCGATCCACGCGGCGTACTCGCGGACGTTGTACGGCATGAGGAGCATCGGCCGATGGTCGAAGCCGTCGATCAGGAGGCCGCACTCGTCGTTCGTCGTGAAGCTGAGGGGGCCGCGGAGCACCTGAGCGCCCTTCGCGCGCCCCCACCGCTCGGCGGCGGCCAGGAGCGACGCCGTCGCGGCCGGCGACTCCGCCTCGAAGAATCCGAACGCGGCCTGCCGCTCTCCCTGGAAGGCGTCGTGATTGCGATCCACGGTCGCGGCGATCCGGCCGACGATGCGCCCGCCCTCGAGCGCCAGGAAATAGGCGGCCTCGGCGTGCTCGAAGTAGGGATTCTTCCCGGGGGTGAGGCGCGCCTTCTCGTCCGAGGGAAGCGGCGGGACCCAGTGCGGCTCGTTCCGGTAGCGGTCGTAGACGTAGCGGATGAAGCGATCCAGGTCCTTCGCGGTTTGGACCGGAACGACCTCCACGGCGGGCTCGGCGGGGGCTATTCGGCCTGGGGGGCCAGCTCGGCGCCGAGCTGCTGGCGGACCTCGGAGACGACGCGAAGAATGGTGTCGAGCTGGGAGTCCTGGTGCGTCGCCATGTACGAGGTGCGGAGGAGATCGCGTCCGGGCGCCACGGCGGGGACCAGGATCGCGTTCACGAACACGCCCCGGTCGTAGATCTTCCGCCACCAGTGCATGCACTTCATGCGATCGCCGATGAAGATGGGGATGATCGGCGTGCCCTTGCCCGAGCCGACTTCGAGGCCCTGGGACTGGAAGCCGGTCCGCATCTTGTCCGCGATGACGCGGAGGCGCTCGCGAAGGACCGGACCCTCGTCGCTCTCGATCACGTCGAGGGCGGCCAGCGCGGCCGCCACGCTCGAGGGCGTCATGCTGGCGCTGAAGATCATGGCGCGCGCGTGGTGGCGCAGGTAGTCCATGACCTCCTTGGGGCCGGCGATGAAGCCGCCAAGGGACGCGAACGACTTGCTGAAGGTGCCCATCACGAGGTCGACCTGGTCCTCGACGTTCTGCGCCTCGCAGGCTCCGGCGCCGCGGGTGCCGAGGACGCCGATGCCGTGCGCGTCGTCCACCAGGAGCCGCGCGTTGTACTCGCGCACCAGGCGCACGATGTCGGGCAGGGGCGCGATGTCCCCCTCCATGCTGTAGACCCCGTCCACGACGACGAGCTTTCCCGCCTTGGCCGGCACCTTCTCGAGCACGCGCTCCAGGTCGCGCAGGTCGTTGTGCCGGAAGCGGAGCACCTGCCCGTGCGAGAGGCGCGCCCCGTCCACGATGCAGGCGTGCGCGTCCTTGTCCAGAATGACCACGTCGCCCTTCTCGACGAGCGCGGAGATCGATCCCAGGTTCGTCAGGTAGCCGGTCGAATAGACGAGCGCCGCTTCCTTCTTCATGAACCGGGCGAGCCGCTCTTCGAGGATCGCGTGCAGCTCGAGCGTGCCGTTCAGGAAGCGGGAGCCGTTGTTCGAGGTCCCAAAGCGCATCAGCGCGTCCTCGGCGGCCGCCATGACCTTGGGGTGCTTCGTGAGCCCGAGGTAGTTGTTCGACCCGGCCATGATCATGCGCTTGCCGTGGATCGTGACCTCGGTGCCGTGGTTTTCGGAGATCGGGAGGAAGTACGGGTAGAAGCCGGCCCGCTGGGCCATCCGGTGTTCGTTGAACTCGTTACACTTGGCGAAGATGTCCACGCGCGCCTTTTGTGTTGGGGTTACCGGGCTTTCCGTGATGGTCTCGAGCCGCCGGAGGGCCGCTTGGCGAATCGCGGGAACCTTAGCGGTTCCGGCTCCGGGAGTCAATCGGTCGACGGCCCCGGCGCCGTTAGCGGGCCCGGGGGCCCGGGTATCTCCTTGCGGCATGGGAAGTAATCGCGGATGATCCGTCCGGCGGAGCTCCTGCCGGGGGAGGACCCCGGCGGCGTGGCCGCCCGCAAGCCGCCGACCCATCCGATGTGAAAGGAGACGCCGTGAACCGGTCCCGCTCCCTCCGCGCGATCCTCCTCGCCGCGACGCTGCTCGCCGGCGTCGCATCCCCCGCCCGGGCCACCTTTTCGATCGTCGCCCGCGATCCGGAAACCGGGGACCTGGGCGTTGCCGTCCAGTCGCACTACTTCTCCGTGGGACCGATCGTGCCCTGGGCGGAGCCGGGCGTGGGCGCCGTGGCCACGCAGTCGCTGGTCGAGGTGGCGTACGGCCCCCGCGGGCTGGCCCTGATGAAGGACGGCGCCGCGGCCAAGGACGCGCTGAAGAAGCTCCTCGACGAGGACAAGTACCGCGAGGTGCGCCAGGTGGCGATGGTGGACGCCCACGGCGACGTCGCCGTGCACACGGGCAAGAAGTGCATCCCCTTCGCCGGCGACGAGGCCGGCGACCACTTCACCTGCGAGGCCAACCTCATGGCCAGCGACAGGGTCTGGCCGGCCATGGCCGCGGCCTACCGGAGCGCCAAGGGGGATTTCCCTGAGCGGCTGATCCAGGCGCTCGAGGCAGGGCAGCGGGCCGGCGGCGACATCCGAGGTCAGCAGTCGGCCGCCATCGTCATCGTGAAGGGGACCCGTTCGGACAAGCCGTGGGCGGACCGCGTCATGGATCTGCGCGTGGAGGACAGCCCCAAGCCGATCGCCGAGCTGCGCCGGCTGGTGGGCCTCTGGCGCGCCTACAAGAAGAGCGACGAAGGGGACGCGTTCATCACCGAGGGCAAGGTGGAGGACGCGCTCCGCGCCTATTCCGAGGCGGCCCGGCTCGCGCCGGGAAACGACGAGCTCCTCTTCTGGCAGGCGGCCACCCTCTGGAAGCTGGGGCGCGAGAAGGAAGCGGCGCCGCTCTTCCGTAAAGTCTTCGCCAAGGACCGCCGATGGGTGACGCTGGCGCCGCGGCTGGTGCCCGCCGACCTGCTCCCGGACGATCCCGCGTCCATTCGGCGCATCCAAGCTCTTGCGCCCCCGGCGCGGGCCCGGGCGCGATAGAATGGCTCGATCGAGCCCGTAGCCCGCCGTACGGAACCACCCTCACCGGACCACGCCCCGGCTCGCCGAGGCATCGGAGGAACGTCATGTCGGAACGCACCACCTCGACGCCGGCGGCGGCCGCTTCGCCGGTCCCCTACATCCCCGGCCTCGACGGAGTCCCCGCCGCGCGCTCCAGCATCTGCTGGATCGACGGCGACCAGGGCGTGCTCGAATACCGCGGCTACCCGATCGAGACGCTCGCGGAGAAGAGCACGTTCGAGGAGACCTCCTACCTGCTCCTCTGGGGGAAGCTCCCGAACCGCGCCGAGCTGGAGAAGTTCTCGCGCGACCTGCGCTCGAACCGGGACGTGCGCTTCCGGCTGATCGACCTCCTGAAGTGCCTGCCCGACACCGGCCATCCGATGGAGGCGCTCCAGGCCTCGATCGCCGCGCTCGGGATGTTCTATCCCGACCGCGACCCGATGAAGCCGGAGGATCGCTACAACTCCGCCGTGCGGCTGATCGCCAAGGCGCCCACGCTGGTGGCGGCGTTCCACCGCCTGAGCCTCGGCAAGGACTACATTCCGCCCCGCGAGGAGCTGTCGCACGCGGCAAACTTCCTCTACATGCTGACCGGCGAGGTCCCCGAGGAGGACGAGGCGCGGGTCATGGACATCTGCTTCATCCTCCATGCCGAGCACTCGATGAACGCCTCGACCTTCGGGGGCCGCGTGACCGCCTCGACGCTGGCCGATCCCTACACGGTGATCTCCTCGGCGATCGGCGCCCTCACGGGGCCGCTGCACGGCGGCGCGAACGAGCAGGTGATCCACATGCTCCAGCAGATCGGGGACGCCGAGAAGGCGCGCCCCTACATCGAGGACCTGATCCACCGGAAGCAGAAGATCATGGGCATCGGCCACCGGATCTACCGCGTGAAGGATCCGCGGGCGCTCGTGCTGCAGCGGCTGGCCGGGCAGATGATCTCGAAGGGGGGCGGCGATCCGCTGCTCGCGGTGGCGCAGGAGGTCGAGAAGGTGACCGCCGAGCATCTCGGCGCCAAGCGGATCTATCCGAACGTGGACTTCTATTCCGGCGTGCTCTACACGGCGATGGGTCTCCCCGCCGCGCTCTTCACGCCGATGTTCGCCATCGCGCGCGTCTCGGGCTGGCTCGCCCACTGGCTGGAGCAGATCCAGGACAACCGGATCTACCGCCCGGACCAGATCTACACCGGCACCCACGCCGAGCCGTACATTCCGATGGAGGAGCGCGTCTAGGACGAGGGGGACGGCGGTTCGAGCGCGGCATGTGCACGCTGATCGCGGGGGTCGAGATTCTCGGCCCCCGCACGCTTGTTCTGGGCGCCAACCGCGACGAGTCGCCGGAGCGCGCCGCAGCGCCTCCGGGCATCCTGCGCGAGCGGCCGCGCGTGGTGGGCGGCCGGGACCTGGTCGCGGGCGGCACGTGGCTCGCGGTGGGCGAGGCGCGCGCGGTGACCGCGCTGATGAACCGGCGGCCGACTCCGGCGGCGATCATGCTCGCGGGCGCGCTGACGCCGGCGGCGGCGCCTCCCGAGGGCGCGCCGGCGCCCCGCTCGCGCGGACTCCTCTGTCTCGAGGCCGCTGCCCTCGGCGGCGCGCCGGACCGGCCCGATCGCATCGACCCGGGCACCGGCGAGCGCCATCCCGCCCGGCTCCACGCCGCGCTCGCGCTGATCGCCCGGGACGCGTACGCCGCCTGCACGCTCGTGGGGCTGAACCTGGACGAGCCCTCGTGGGCCATTCTCGCCGAGGCGGGCCGGGAAACCCGGATCCGGACCCTCGAGCCGGGCTGGAACGTGGTGACGCACGCCGATGTGAACGAGCGGGACGAGCCGCGCACGGCCTGGCTCCTGAGCCGGCTGGAGAGCCTGAGGCCGCGCACCGCGGACGAGGCGCTCCGGGAGCTTGCGGCGCTGCTCGTCACGCACGAAGAGATCGGGCGCGCGGTCCCCGGCGTCTGCCTCCACCGGGACCGCTTCCCCACCGTCTCCAGCTCGCTGATCGCGCTCGGGGACCTGGGCCCGCAGCGCTATCTCCACGCGCCCGGGCCGCCCTGCTCCACGCCCTACGCCGACCTCTCGTCGCTCCTCGCCTGACCGGGCCGGCTTGTCCCCGGCGGGATCGCCGTGTCACGATCCAGGCATGCCCAAGCGTATCGGGATGGGAATCGCGGCGGCGGTGGCGGCCGCCGCGATCCTCGCCATCGCCGCCTCCTGGCGGGAACGGGTTCCGCCGGGCCCGGTCGAGACCGTCGCCCTCAGCATGAAGGACTACACGTTCAACGGCCGGAACCCCACGCTGCGCTTTGCGCCGGGGCAGCGCGTCCGCTTCGTCGTGAGCAACGACGAGGACACGCGCGTGCTCCACAACTTCCGGATCGCCGGCCTGGGCGTGCCCTGCGGCCCGCCCCTCCTGCCGGGCGAGCGCCGCGAGGTCACCGTGACGCTGCCCCGCTCCGGCACCTTCGCCTACACCTGCTGCACGCACCCCGGGATGGGGGGCAAGCTCGTGATCGCGGCGCGCTGACCGTTCCGGCGCCGTCTCCTCGGCAAGCGGTCAGCCGTTGCTCTTGTCCGAGACTTCCTTCTTCTCCGAGGCCTTCTCCACCGGCCCGCCGCTCTTCACGGCCGCCTCCTGCATGATCGGCTTGGGGTCGCCCGAGGCGTCGCTCGTCATGACGAGGCTGTACTTCCCGGGCTCGTCGAACTTGAAGGTCATGATCTCGGTGATCGCCTTCCCGTCCACGACCGAGGTCGAGGAGAGGAAGAGCGTCTTGTCGTCCGTGAAGGAGCCGAGGAACACCGACGCGGCCGAGGAGATCTCGTCGGTCCAGACGCACTGATACTGATTCCGGTCGGGGTCGTAGCCCCAGACGCTCCGCCCGTAGAAGGGCTTTCCGTTCATCGTGTACTGGTGGTCGCCTTCGAGGTGCATGCCGTTGAAGGTCCACTTGTACGTGGACTTGCTGGGACTCTTGGCGTCGGCTCCGGCGAACGCGTGCGTCTCGCCGTTCCACGACCCGAGCAGCACCGCCAGCTTCTGCAGCTCGGCCGGCGGCTTCCCCATCTGCTGACTTTTCTTCGAGACCACCGCGGCGCGCGCGGGCTGCGCCTTGGCGGCGGTCTTGGCCTTTTCCGGCGACGACTGGGCCGGCGGGTCGGCGGCGTATGCGCGGGCGGAAGCGCCCAGCACGAGGGCTGCAGCGAGGATGGCAAAGATGCGGTTCATGGTGGCTCCTCCTGGAGCGGGAGTGGGGTTGTGGTGCGAAGGAAAAAGGCTACCGTGGCCCCCCGGGCCACGCAAGATGGTAGAGTAGCCGCCCCATGAACGACGCACCCTCCCGATCCGCCTCGCCGGCGGCCGCCCTGTCCGGTGAGCCCGCCATCGTCGCGAGCGATCTCGTGAAGCAGTACGACGAAGTCCAGGCCGTGCGCGGCGTCTCCTTCGAGGTCGCTCCCGGCGAGGTCGTGGGATTTCTTGGTCCCAACGGGGCGGGCAAGACGACGACGGTGCGGATGATCTCCTGCTTCCTTCCACCGACCTCGGGAACCGCAAGCGTCTTCGGCGTGGACGTTCGGGAGCGGCCGCGCGACGTGAAGCGGATGCTCGGAATCTGCCCGCAGGAGGACAACCTCGACCCCGATTTCGACGTTCTCAAGAACCTGCTCGTCTACGGGCGCTACTTCGGAATTCCCGGCGCCGAGGTCAAGCGGCGCGCGCTGCCGCTGCTCGAGATGATGGCGCTGCAGGACAAGGCCAAGTCGCCCGTCGCCTCCCTCTCCGGGGGGATGAAGCGGAGGCTGATCCTGGCGCGCGCGCTCCTGAACGAGCCGCGCGTGCTGGTGCTGGACGAGCCCACCACCGGACTCGACCCGCAGGCGCGGCACGCCATCTGGACCCGGGTGCGCGCGCTCCGCGCGACCGGCGTCACCGTGCTCCTGACGACGCACTACATGGAAGAGGCGGCGCAGCTCTGCGACCGGGTCATCATCATCGACGAGGGGAAGATCCTGCTGGAAGGCACCCCCGAAGCGCTGGTCCAGCGCGAGGTCGGGCGGAGCGTGATCGAGATCTGGAACCACGGCCCCGACGTGATCGAGGCGATGCGGCGGGTTCCCGGCCGCCTCGAAGAGGTCGGCGACCGGCTCTATCTCTATCCCGAGGACGAGGACCAGGCGGTGCGCCTGCTGGATGCGCGCTTCCCCGGCCAGGACCGGCTCCTCCGGCGCGCAACGCTCGAGGACGTGTTCCTGAGGCGCACCGGGCGGGCGCTCCGCGACTGACCATGCGCGAGATCTTGCGAAACCTGTCGCTCCGTTCGCTGCGGGTGCTGCAGCGCGACGCCGACGTCTACTTCACGGTCTGGAAGACCGAGTTTCTGCCGCCCCTGCTGGAGCCGATCATCTACGTGTTCGGATTCGGTCTCGGACTGGGCCAGCTGGTGCACGACGTGAGCTACCAGGGGCGCACCCTCTCCTACCTGGCCTTCATGGCCCCGGGCGTGCTGGCCGTGGCGATCATGTTCTGGGCCTTCTTCGAGACCACCTTCTCGTCGTACGTCCGGATGTACTACCAGAAGACGTTCGACGCCATCCTCGCGACACCTCTCCTGGTCGAGGACGTGATCCTGGGCGAGCTCCTCTGGGGCACGGTGAAGTCGATGATCGCGAGCACCATCATGCTCGGCGTGCTCTCGGCGCTGGGTCTGGTGCACTGGCCCACGGGGCTGTGGGTCGTCCCCATCGCGGCCGCGGGCGGGCTGCTCTTTTCGGGCTTCGGGCTGATCATGACGTCCGCCGTGAAGACGATCTCCCAGTTCAACGTGCCGATGTTCGCCTTCGTCCTTCCGATGTTCACCTTCGCGGGGACCTTCTTCCCGCTCGACATCCTTCCGAAGTGGGCGCTCGCCGTCGCGTGGTGCCTGCCGCTGACGCACATCACGATCCTGGTGCGCTCGGCCGTGCTGGGGACCGGCCATCCGATGCTTCCGGTGAGCGCGGCGTACGTCGTGGTCGTGGCGCTGGCGCTGGGAGCGTGGTCCTTGGTGCGGATGAAGAAGCGGCTGATCCAGTAGACGCTAGGGCTGCGTTCCGCGGGCCCGCGTCATCTCCTGCTCGAACTCCGCCAGCCTCCGGCGCGCCGTCGCGGCGAGCGTCGCGTCGCCTCCCGCGAGCGAGATGGCGCGGCGGTAATGATGCGAGATGCTCTCCACCGCGCCGGTGTTGGACGGGTCGGTGAGCCGCGCCCGCTCGGCCTCGGCCAGGTAGAGCCGGATCCGCGCGGAGTCGGCGCCCGCGCGTCCCATTTGATAGAGGAAGCGCAGATCGGTTTCCGCCCGCGCCACGGCCTCGCCGGGGACGCCGGGGTTCCATACCGGCGGCAGCCGGTAGGCGCGCAGCACGTTCGCGTACGCGTCGCCGGGAGGCGGGGCGCCCGCTGCGGCGCCCGGTGCCGCGTTCTGCATGGCGAGCTTCCGGTTCGCAACGGCCTCGGGGGCCATCGCCGCCGATGGCGCCGGTTGCGCGTCGCGGAAGCGAGCGGCCTGATCCTTCTCCGCTTCGACCTTCCCGAGCGTGGCGTCCGCCGCGCGGCGCGACGGCTGCGTCTCGACCGGAGAAGGCGCGACCGCGGACTTCTTGGCGGACTTCGCTTCCCGAGACGCGGACGCGCGGTCTCGCGCCGGAGGAGGGGCGGCCTCGTTCTGGGCGAGACCGCCAGAGGCCACGCCATTCTTCGCCTGCGCTGAGTCCGCGCGCGTCTCGCTTCGCGGCGCGCCCACCGTCTCGGGACGCGGCGCCCGCACCCATTCGTTCTGCCGCTGGAAGAGCGCGACGGCCACGACCACCACCGCGACCGCCGCGACCGCGCCGCCGCCGATTCCGATCCACGGCAGGTGCAGGCGGCGCCGGGGCTCCAGGTCCTCGCTCGAGGAATCGGGCCGCCGCCGATCCACCCTGGGAACGTCGACGTAGTCCCCGCGCCGGGCGCGCGGTTCGGGCGCGCCGGGCGCCGAGGCCGCGCTCTCGCGGGTGGTCGCGACCACGTCCACGCCCCGGCCGGATCCGATTTTCCCCATCACGGACTCCGTCATCCGCTCGAAGTACGCCTCGTCCGCTCGGTCGGGTCGGAGACGCAGCTCGGCTTCGGCGGCGGACATCTCCTCGAGCCGCTCGCTGCACTGGGCGCAGGCCAGCACATGGGCTTCGATCAGCGTGCGGCGGTCGGCCGTCAGCTCCCCGTCGCGATACGCGAACAGCTCCTCCGACGTGGGGTGGTGCGGGTCGGGCAGGGTTGGGCTCATCGGGGCTCCGCTTCCCTCAATTCGTGCAGCGCTTCGATCAGGGCCTCCCGCGCGCGCGCCAGGCGCGACATGACGGTACCGACGGGCACGGCCAGCGCCTCCGCGATCGCCGCGTACGAGAGGTCGGCATCCACGCGCAGCGCCAGGATGGTGCGGTGGTCCTCGGACAGCTTCGCGTAGGCCCGTTCCACCTGCACCCGGCGCTCCAGCGCCGGGGCGTCCTGCGTGGGATCCGCCACGCGATCGGCGAGCGGGGCCGATCCGTCCGCGCCGGGCTCGTCCAGCGGCTCCGCCGCGCGCCGCTTGGCATCCCGGATCCAGGTGAGCGCGGTGCGTGCCACGATGGTGAGGAACCAGGGGCCGAAGGGGCGGTCGTCCGCGAAGCGGTCGAGGGCGCGGTAGGCTTTGACGTAGCTCTCCTGGAGCACGTCGTCGGCGTCTTCATGATTGCGGGTGATCCGTCGCGCCAGGCGATAGCCGCCCCGCCGCGTACGGCGGACCAGCTCGGCATAGGCATCCGCCTCGCCGTCGCGAATCCGGCGAACGAGCTCGCCGTCGCTCAGCGAGGAGCGGTCGGGTCGGGCCGGTACCATCGGCCGCCGAATGTACTACGCCCGGATACGGAAGGATATTCCCGTTTCTTGTAATTGGGGATTTTGCAAGGTCCTACCCGAAGGGCGTCGCCAAAGGGCAGCCGGGCGCTACGCGTTTTTGGCGCGAGGGGAAGCAACCCTCTGGGAAGTGGTCGCCTCGCGGCGGCTTCGCCTTGCTCGGCTCTACACTTCCCTCCGGGTTCTTCCCCTCGCGTCCACAAATGCGTTGAGGTCCGCCGGACGCATTGGCGAGGGCGGGGCGCCCTCACCACCTTCTTTTGGTGTGAAGGTCATCAACGTCGAGGCGTGGAGAGGCTCCGGCCCTGATTACTTCACGCATCCAATGAGTGGGGGCGTGGAATCGGATCGGCTGGCGGCGGCACGACGCCGTCTTTGTGGACGAGCGGGAAGGAACCCGAAGCGGAGTGTAGGAGCCGAGCAAGGCGAAGCCGCGGCGAGGCGACCACTCCGCGGAGGGTTGCCTTCCCGCTCGCCCAAAACGCGTAGCGCCCGGCTGCCTTCTGGCACCGGACGCTCGCACACGTCTACGAAATTACCGCCCCGCCCGCCGACTCTTGTTCTGACCCCGGCGCGTGAGCCACAGAAGGCCCAACCCCACGACCGCGGCCCACACGATGATCTTGACCAGCACGAGCGATCACCTCCTCGCTATGGGAGACTTCAGTGCGATGCGTTTTGAGCGGCGATGGCCTGCGCAAGCTGTATCGCGGCCGGGCCGAGAATCACGATCAAGAGCGCCGGAAAGATCAGGAACACGAGCGGGAACGCGAGCTTGATGCCCGCCTTGCGCGCGGTCTGCTCGGCACGCTGGCGGCGCTTGGTCCGCATCGACTCGGCGTGCGCGCGCAGCGACTGGGCGATACTCGTTCCGAGCTTGTCCGCCTGGATCAGCATGGCGGTGAGGGCATAGAGATCGTCCACGCCGGTGCGGCGCGCGAGGCGCCGCAGCGCGTCGGAGCGCGTGAGACCGGTCCGAATCTCCTGCCCCACCACGAGCAGCTCGTCGCTCAGCGCCGGACTCGCCAGCGTGATCTCGCGGCCCACGCGCTCGATCGCGGCGTTCAGGCCCAGCCCCGCCTCCACGCAGACGACCAGGAGGTCGAGGGCGTCGGGCAGCGCGGTCTGGATCGCGGTCTGCCGGGCAGACCCCTTCATGTAGAGCCAGATCGTCGGCAGGTAGAAGCCGACCGCCGCCGCGATGCCGCCGGAGAGCACGATCGAGCCGACCGGGCGCGCCATCGCGAAGTTGACGGCGATCCAGCCCAGACCGAAGACCGCGGCGCCGACGACCTTGGCGCCCAGGAAGACGAGACTGGCCTTGGGATCGCGGATGCCGGCGCGCACCAGGCCCGACTGGAGCGCCTCGTTGCTGTCGCCCGACGGGAGGAAGCCGCCCAGCGTCGCCAGGAGGCCGGCGATGGGCGAGGGCGCATCGGGATCGAGATTGGGACGCGACGCCAGCGCGCGAGCGCGGAGGTCGCGCAGGCGGACGGCGACCGGGTCGCGGTCGCGGACGAATACCTGGTAGATCGCAAGCGTGCCGACGGCCAGGGCGAAAGCGAGCAGGATCGTCGAGATCAGGAACATGGCATCACACCTTGATGTTGACGATTTGACGGATCGCGAGTGATCCAAGGAGCTGCATGAGCGCGCCGAATCCGAGCACCGCCCGACCGCTCGGAAGGTCCCACATCTTGTGGAAGTACTCGGGCGCCACGATCACCATGAAGATGGCGAGCCCGAGCGGCAGGCAGGTGAGGATGGCGCCGGTCAGACGCCCCTGCGCCGTGAACGTCTGGATGTCGCCCAGAATCCGGAAGCGGTCGCGGATCAGGCGGCTCGTGTTGTCCAGAACCTCGGTCAGGTTGCCGCCCGTGTCCCGCTGGAGCACCACCGCCGTCACGAAGAACTTGAGATCGAGGGAGTCCACGCGGTTCGCCATGTTCGTCAGGGCCTCGCGCATTTCGAGACCCAATGCCTGCTCCTCCACGACGATGGCAAACTCGGACCGGATCGGTTCCGGCGACTCGTCGGCCACGATCTGCATGGCCGAGGAGAACGAGATGCCCGCGCGCAGGGCGCTTACCAGGAGGTCGAGCGCGTCCGGAAACTCTTCGGAGAACGCTTTCATGCGAACGCTCTTCTTGTGATGAAGGATCAGAAGAGGAGC
This sequence comes from Candidatus Binatia bacterium, assembly GCA_035631035.1. Classification (NCBI taxonomy): domain Bacteria; phylum Candidatus Binatota; class Binatia (SeqCode); species Binatia bacterium. The sequence goes on from DASQJL010000062.1 coordinate 44,158, forward strand.
GACGCCGCCCACCACCATGAAGACCAGCGCGTGGAGGAGCCGGGCGAACACGACGTACCCGACGAGGTACGCGATCATGGCGCCGGCCGCCATGATCAGGAGGAACATGCCGACCCGCATCGACGAGCCCGCCTGGTAGAGCAGCAGCTCCAGGCCGCGGGCCACGGTCATCTTGCGGAGGAACCGGTCCAGGAACGGCATCGAGCTCATGCGGGTGTCCCGCTCGATCGCGAGCGCCGCGCCGCCCGACGCGCGCAACCGCGCTCGGGGATCCTGGGCGCCGATGCGGTCCCGCAGGCTGCGCGTGCCCTGCTCCTGCTTGCGCAGGTTCATGGCGACGACCACGGCCGCGGTGGCCCCGAAGAGGAGAACCGCTACGAACAGATAGATCATTTCACCACCCCCCGGTCGAAGAGCCCGCCGAGGTCCGTCCCGGCCAGCTCGACCCGCTCCGCGAAGTGCGGCACGACGCCGGTGGCCTCGAAACGTCCCTCAATCCTCCCGTCCGCCTTGGTCCCGGTGCGGACGAACCGGAAGATCTCCTGCATCGTCACCACGGGTCCTTCCATGCCGACGATCTCCTGCACGCTGAGGATCTTGCGCGTCCCGTCCGGGAGGCGCGACACGTGGATCACGCAATCGAGCGCCGACGCGATCTGCTCCCGGATGGCCTTGTCGGGCAGCGAGTGCCCGGCCATGAGGACCAGGTTCTCCATGCGGTGCAGGGCGTCCCGCGGGCCGTTGGAGTGCAGCGTCGTCAGCGACCCGTCGTGGCCGGTGTTCATGGCCTGGAGCATGTCGAGCACTTCGTCGCCGCGCACCTCGCCGACGACGATCCGGTCGGGGCGCATGCGCAGCGCGTTCCGGACCAGGTCACGCTGGGTAATCGTTCCCTTCCCTTCCAGGTTCGGCGGCCGGGTTTCCAGGCGCACGACGTGCGGCTGCTGGAGCTGGAGCTCCGCCGAGTCCTCGATGGTCACGATGCGCTCGCCGTCGGGGATCGACCGCGAGAGGATGTTCAGGAGCGTCGTCTTGCCCGAGCCGGTGCCCCCCGTGATCAGCGCGTTGATGCGCGCGCGGATCACGCCCTGGAGCAGGACGGCCATGGTCTCGGTCATCGAGCCCAGCTCGAGCAGGTTGTCGATGGAGAGCGCCCGGCGGCGGAAGCGGCGGATCGAGAGGATCGGCCCGTCCAGCGCCGAGGGGGGGATGATCGCGTTCACGCGCGAGCCGTCCGGCAGGCGCGCGTCCACGAGCGGGCTCGATTCGTCGATGCGGCGGCCCACTCGCGAGATGATGCGGTCGATGATCTGGCGAAGATGCGCGTCGTCCCGGAACTGCACGTCGGTCAGCTCCAGCTTGCCGAGCCGCTCGACGTAGACCTGGCGGTGCGTGTTGACCAGGATGTCGGAAATCTCCTCGTCCAGGATGAAGGGCGTGATCGGCCCGAGATCGAAGGTGTCGTGCAGGAGCTCCTGGACCAGGCGCTCCTCGTCGGAGCGGCCCAGCCGGAGGTCCGACTCGCCCAGGAGGCGGCGCGCCACCGATTCCACCTGCTCGCGGCGGCGGTTCTCGTCCATCCCCTCGAGATTGGCCATGTTCAGCTTGCCGATCAGCTCGCGATGGAGGCGGCGCTTCAGCTCCTGGTACTCGTCCAGCTGCTGATGGCCGTTCTGGCCGTTGCGCGCCTGCGCCCCGGGCTCCGACGGTTCGAGGATCGGCGCGGACGACGACGTCGCGGTGGCGGCCGGCGCGCGCCGGAAGCGTTCTCGTAAGCTCATCGAAGCACCTTCTTTCCGAAGAGACCGCGCCGAATGCTTTCCTCCGCCTGCGGGGCCGGCGCCTGCTTCCCCGAGAGTTTGGCGGCGAGGGCGATGATGTCCTTGGCGGCCGGCGATTCCGGGTCCTCCTGGCAGAGGGCCCGCCCCGCGTTCACCGAGGCGAACACGCGCCGGTAGTCGTTCGTGATCGTGTGGTAGGGCTGCATCTGCATCGCCTCGGCCAGCTGGTCCAGCGTGATCAAGCCCCGGGTGCCGGTGGAGCGGTTGACGATCAGGCGCACCCGGTCGGGAACGTTCGTGAAGTGAAGTCGGTCGAGCAGCTCCATCGCGCGGCGCGCGGCGCGGATCGCCGGGATCGAAAGCTCCCCGACCACCAGGATCGTCGTGCTCCTGTCGAGGATCTCGAGCGAGACCTCGTCGAAGGTGTGCGGCGCGTCCACGACGACAACGTCATGCGTAGCGGCCAGCGCGTCCAGGACGGCGCCGGCCTGCGCCGGCGTGATCGGCTCGAGGTTGGTGAGATCCTCGGGCTGCGCCAGGACGTTCACGCCGCTCGAATGCGGCAGGAGATTCATCCGGAGCGTCGCGGAATCGATGCGCGGCGCCCGGAGCAGATCGGACATCGACCGCTCGGCCCGCAGGCCCAGCAGGTGGGCCGAGCTTCCCGTCTGCGCGTCGAAGTCCGCGAGCGCGGTCTCGACGCCCATGTTGGCTTTGAGCGCCACGGCCAGGTTGGCCGCGACCGTGGAGCTCCCGACGCCGCCTTTGATGGTGAAGAGAGTTACGATCGAGCGCGCTCGGGTACCCGATGCGGAGCGGGCGGCGCCGCTTCGCGAGACACGCTCGACCGCTTCCTGAAGGAGCGCCCGGTCGAGGGGTTTCTTCAAGACTTCCTGCGCCCCCGCGCGGATGGCCCTCAGGAGGAGCTGGGGATCCAGGGAATTGGAGAGAAGGAAGAGCGCGGTGTCGGGCGCATCCATCTTGAAGTGCCCCGCCGCGGTCAGCGCTTCCTCATAGTCGTCCGGAAGATCGAGCAGCACCACCCGCGGCGCCTTCTGGCGCGCGAGCAGGAGCCCGCTGCGAAGCTCCGTCCGCTCGCCGACGATCTCGACGCCCGGGAGTCCGTGCAGCGCGGCCCGGGTCGTGCGCTGCTGGCCGTCGTCCTCGAGGATGAGGAGCACGGTCACGACGCCCGGGTTGTAGTCGGCCGGGACCAGGCGCTCGGACGCGTGCCCGCCGCCGTTCCCATTGGCGTGCCCGTTCGTCTCGTCCGGACGACGGTCGGGGTCGCCGCTGTTGTTGGAATCTTCGAAACGCATGCCGCTCACCTCCGAGCTAGTTCGCGGACCAGGACTATTCGATCAGATGGACGCCGTACACGGCCGTGCTGTCCGGCGGGATTTCGGAGTCCACCGTGCCGACGGCGATGTAGTCGATGAACTGCCCCTTGAAGCCGTTCTTGTTCAGGTCGTTGGGCGGCCGGTACTGCATGAAGAAAGCCGCGAACTTGAGCACCTTCACCATCTTCTTGCCGTTCACACTGAACGTCGCCACGATCGGCGTGAGGAACACGCGGCTCTGGTTGCCGGTGTACTGCTGGTAGCAGATCCCCTCGCGCTTGTCCGTGTCGCGGTCGAATCGCTCCTGCAGCGCGTCGCGGATCGGGCCCAGGTTCAAGCCGGGCTTGGTGGCGCTCTCGGTCATGTCGCCGATGTGGAAGCAGCAGTCGTAGCCGTTCAGGATGTAGTAGGCCAGCTCCGCCGCGCCCCCCTTGTTGGTTGCCGTGCTGTCGTTCTCCACGCAGTTGTCGAAGTCCAGGAACTGGAAATTGCCCTGCTGCGACGCGCCGACCGGCATCGTCAGCGTGTAGGTGCTGTCGCAGCTCTTGGAGAAGTCGCCGTACGAAGGCTTCTCCGGCGCGAAGGGCGCAAGCCCCTCGCAGACGTCGGTCAGCGGTCCGACCTCAGCGGTCGCGTTGGCCCGGACGTTCATGAAACGCAACCCGAGCGTCTGCGCGAAGTGGAGCATCACCGAGTTGCCGTGGTCGGCGTCGCGATAGACGCTGACCTTGACCTTGCGAACCCCCGGGAACTCCACGTCGGTGTCCGGGTTGATGACGACCGACGTTTTCACGTTCTGGTAGGCGTGATTGGCTGCAGCCGTGGCGGCCGCGCGGGCCTTGGAGTTCGCGACATTGAGCTGGGCGGTCAGGGGGTCGATCGCTGAGGCGCCGGCAAGCGCCGCGGCATCCGCGGCGGCCTGCAGCTCGGTCTTGGCCGCCATGAGCTTCCCCACGTCGATCGCCAGGGAGACGAACCATAGCGACACGAGGAGGAAGACGGCGACGTACAGGAGGGCCATGCCCTCCTCGCCGCGGCGGCGGTTGCGCGTCGACAGGCTCATGACGGTTACTTGGTCTCCGGAGTCGGGTGGTTGGCCGGCGCGTCATGGTCCGGCTCGTCGGTCGGGAGCTTCGGGAATTCGTGAGCGAGATCGGTGACCAGGGACGGCGTCACGGCGATCATCAGGTCGCGCTCGATCAGCTCGGTCTTCTTGTACTTGAAGAGCAGGTTCAGGACCGGGATATCGCCCAGGATCGGGAACTTCTTCACGGTCTTGTGCTGTTCGCTGTGCTTCACGCCGCCGATGACCAGCACGTCGCCGCTGTTCATCTCGACCGTGGTTCCGACGCGTCGCGTGGACACGCCCGGCACCACGTACCCGTTCAGCAGCACCGAGTGGGAGTAGTCCGGAGCGCTGACCTCGGGCGCCACGTAGAGCCGGATCCGGCCGCCGTCCAGGACGGTGGGAATGCACGCGAGCTTGATCCCATATTCCTTCCACTCGATCGTCACCGTCGTCCCGTTCACGGAGGAGCTGTTCGCGATCGGAACGGGGAATTCGCCGCCGGCCAGGAACGAGGCGCTGTCGCCGCTGGTCGCGACCAGGTTCGGGCTGGCCAGGGTCTTGACCGCGCCGTTCTCTTCCAGCATCCGGAAGGTCGTCAGGAAATTGGCGTTGCCGTCGCCACGCCGCCAGGTCGCGAACCCATCCGTCTCCGGACCGATCAGGGGCGGGTTATAGGGAGTCTCGACCTTGGTGACGAAGAGACCGCCGGTGATGGTTCCGTTGAGTCGCTTGGCATCGTGCAGCATGGCGGTCCAGTCGAAGCCCATCTCCTTCATCTTCTGCAGATTTACCTCGGAGATCCGCGTCTCCAGGAGGACCTGCGGCTTCGAGGACTGGTCGCTCACCGTCACGTCGTAGAGCGTGAAGTGACCGTTCTCTTCCCACACGACCAGCGAGGTATGCCCGGGAGCCTTGCCGTTCAGCACGACCGACCGCTCGGAGCCGACGGCCGCGTCGGCCACCTTGGAGTCGGCGATCGAGACCGTGCTCACTTCGTTCGGCATCTCGATGACGAGGGACTTGCCCGCTCCCACCTCGAGCGGCTCGGCCTTCCCGGCCAGCGCCGGCGCAGCCGGCATTGCGATCCATGCGAGGCCCAGGATCCCCAGGGCCAGCGCCGCGCGGCGGACGCCGCGTTCCACGTTACCGAGCATCGTGCGAACCATCGTTCGGCTCCTTGGGTTGGGGCTCATCGGACGCTATCGCGCAGCGCGGGAAGCTCCGTCACCTTGGCTTCACGGATGATGCGAACCGTAGGCTTCACCGGCCGGGTGGCAGGCATATGAGGCACGGTCGCCGCAGCCACGGCCGTTCCCGTCTTGTTGAGCGAATGCTTGACCGCTTTCGCCAGCTTGGGCCCCGGCCTGCCATCGAGCATCTCGCCTGTGGATAGACCGGCAACGCGCATCGTGTCGGCGTCCTCCGGGTTCCGGAGCACCAGGTGGATCTTGCCCTCGTGGAGTCCGAGGGCGAGTCTCTCGGCGCCGGCCGGGTCGACCAGGATCGTCACGGCCTGGACGGTGATCGGCTTGTTGTCCTGCTGGGTCGTCTTCTGGCCCGAAGCGAGCACCTCGGCGTTCTGGAGGATGGTCTTGGTCTGCGCTTCCTGATCGGCGCCGCGGCCGTCCACGGTGCAGAGGACGTCGACGCGATCGCCGGGGAGCACGAAGCCGCTGACGCCCGAGACCTGGTTCACCTCGAGGCTCGTGGCGCGCAGGCCGGGGCGGACCAGCATCGAGAGGCCGCCGCCCCGTGAGGAGAGCTTGGTCACCGTGATCGGCTCACGCGCGGCCAGGAAGATCTTGGTGGTCTGCCCCACGACCGAATCGGGGTCGGAGAACGCGCCCGCCGGAACGCTTTCCTTGGGATAGCGCACGACGCGGAGCTGCGCCCGGTCCAGCTTCGCCCCGAACGTCAGGTCGGTCGCGGTGATCACGACCGGGACGAAGTGTTTGGACGTGTTCTGCGCGACCTTCTGCGCCGTCGCCTTGAGACCGGCATAGCCGGCCAACGCGGCGAGAGCGCCGAGCACGAGGGCCAACGCGAGTACGGATCTGGATCGGGACATCGTTCTCCTCCCTAAGGGGCCGACGGGTCTCCGCCGGTTTCGTGACGCATCACGCACTGACTCGACATGGAAATGGTGTTGCCGTAATCGCCGCCCACGAGGGCGTAGATCCCTGGGGTCATGAACGTGAACGTGGCGGTCACGGTGACGTGATCCAGCTTGGTGCCGGCGTCGGGACCGGTCACCGTGACCGCCGTCGCGGCAATGCCCGCCGGAGCCAGGATCTCGTTCACGCGGCCGCTGACGCTCGCCAGGTCCGGGTCCGTGATCACGGCGATGCGCGCGCCCTCGCGAGCGGCCTGGTCGAGTACGCTCTTCGTCTGGAACGCGCGGCCGAAGTCGAGCATTCCCATCGCGAGCACGAGGAGGATCGGGAGGACGAACGCGGCCTCGATCAGCGCCACGCCGCTCTCCCGCCGCCCGGCTTCCCGAGGAGCGCGACCCGCGGATGCGCGCGCCACGTCGTCGTGCTGCACACTCATTGCGCGCCTCCGAGTCGGGGTACGAGGGCCAGCGTCACGGTCGCGAGCGCGATCGCGACGCCGAACGGGATGTAGATCCTGGAAGTCTCCGGAGCGGCCACCGGCACCCCGGCCGCCCGGGTTGCCGCCCAGCGGGCCAGGCCCGCCGTTCGTCCGAGCATTTCGCGCAGCCGTCCGAGACGGAGCGCCGTCACGACGCCGAGCAGCCCGCCGAAGATCAGCGCGGCCAGCCCGGCGAGGAGCGCCATCGGAAACGAGAGAATGGCGCCGACCGCCATCAGGAGCTTCACGTCTCCCGCGCCCGTGAAGCGGAACAGGTAGCCCGGGAGAAGAAGGGCTCCGGCCGCCAGTGCGCCGCATGCGGAGAGGAGAAGGCCCTGCCCGGCCCCGAGGGCGCTGTGCACGCACAGCGCCGCTACGAGGGCCGGGATGGTCAGAGCGTTCGGGATCCTGCGCGAGCGCAGGTCCGTCCAACTCGCCACACCGCACAGGATCACCGCGCCGCCGGTCATCCAAGGTGTAGTCATGTTGGTTGTGTTCGTCGAATTACATCGCGTTCAGAGCGTCCACCGCAGCCTGGTACGCACCCTCGACCGCCGTACGGAGGCCGAGCGGGTCCGCGATGATGACGGCCGTCGCGATCGCGGCCACGAACGCCGCGAGAAGGCCATACTCGATGAGATCTTCGCCACGCTCGTCCCGAATGAAGTTCTTCAGCATTGAAGCACCCTCCCACTACAAGACTGTGGTACTGCGTTTGCCCGACCCGGCCCGTTTCAAGTTCGGTCTCTTCCGGGCGAGCGGCCCACTACCGGCGCGTGGCGGATGACCTCCGCCGCGAGGCGTTTGGACCACGCGCGCATCCATGCAAGGGCAACTTCGATGCCGCATTTCATCGCAGAGCGCTGCGCGTCCCTACCTATCGGCTGGGGCAGGAATTAGCAGGAGCGAAAAGCGCATCGCGCGCGCGGGACGCACGCCGGGGAGCCGAAAACTGGGGGAGATCACCCAAGTGAAGGCTGGAATTGTCCCCAAGTCCTTGTGCGGCTAGGATGGTCGTATCCAACCGCTTCCGCGATTCCACCGACCCAGGAGCGCGCATGAAACTCGACTCGGTCTTCCGCTACCTCGACGACAACAAGGACCGCCTCACGAACGAGCTGGTCCAATTCCTCCGCATTCCGAGCATCAGCGCACACCCCGACCGCGACGCCGACGTCGCCGCCGCCCTGGACTACGACAAGCGGAAGCTCGAATCGCTGGGCTTCAAGACCGAGGTGTGGCCGACGCGCGCGCACGCGGGACTCTTCGCCGAGCGGATCGAAAACCCCGATCTCCCGACGGTGCTGATCTACGGGCACGTGGACGTTCAGCCGGTCGATCCGGTGGAGCTCTGGAAATCGCCGCCGTTCGAGCCGCGGATCGCGGACGGGAAGATCTGGGCCCGCGGCGCCGACGACAACAAAGGGCAGCACTACGCCCAGATCGCGGGCGTCGAGGCGGCGCTCCAGGCCGGCGGCGGTCTCCCGGTGAACGTGAAGTTCATCCTCGAGAGCGATGAGGAGCACGACGGCGAGGCGATGGCCGCCGAGTTCCCCAAGCACGGGAAGAAGCTCGCGTGCGACGTGATCGTGGTCTCCGACTCCCAGATGCCCGATCTGGACCACCCGGCGCTCACCACCTACCTGCGCGGGATCCAGGCGTTCGAGATCACGATCACGGGGCCCAACGGCGACAAGCACTCCGGCGAATGGGGCGGGATGCTCTACGAGCCGGTGGACGTGCTCCGCTACGTGCTGCAGGAGCTGAAGGACTTCAAGACGGGGCGGGTGCTGATTCCGGGCTTCTACGACGACGTGGTCGTGCCGGGCGCCGAGGAGCGGAGCGCGATGAGCAACGGTCCCTGGGACGACGCGGAGAAAGCGCGCGAGATCGGCGTCACGCGTCTCTTCCACGAGGAGGGATTCACCGCGCGCGAGTCGGGCGTGATCCGCCCCACCCTGCAGGCCAACGGGATCTGGGGGGGCTACACGGGGCCGGGGTTCAAGACGGTGATCGGCAACACGGCCAAGGCCAAGATCAGCATGCGCCTCGTGCACAACCAGAATCCCGAGAAGATCGCGAACCTGTTCGAGAAGCGGGTGCGCGAGTTGGTCGGCGACATGGGCACGGTCACGTTCCAGCGCTTCGGCGCGGGACTGCCCTTCCAGGCCGATCTGGGGAACCCGTTCGTGAAGGCCGGGCTGAAGGCGCTCGAATCGGGGTTCGGAAAACCCGCGGTCGTGATGGGCATGGGCGGGTCGATCCCGATCGTGGCGCCCCTGGTCAAGGCCACGGGGGCCCCTTGCGTGCTGATGGGCTTCGGGTTGCCCGGAGACAACCTTCACGCCCCCAACGAGCACTTCGCCCTGTCCTGCTTCTTCGGCGGGGCCAAGTCGGCGGCGGCCTACCTCTACGAGGTCGCCGCCCGGGCGGGAATATCGTCAAGCCGTTAGAAATACACTTGTTGTGCTTTTGAAATTAAGTATCCTGCGTCTTGGGGGTCGGCATCTAAACGGTAGGAGACCTAGGGAAACAGATTAGGGAAAGCCTATTGAGGTGCGCCCCTCCGGCCAGGGACGGCCGGGGAGGATGTGCCCCAGTCACGGAAGACGGGGCGCGAACGGCGGCAGGGTCCCGAGCTCGTGGTTCTCACCGGCACCCGACTCCACCCTCCCGTAACGGCGCGCCCCTAATTTGCGCCTGGGGTCGCCACCGTGGAGTGAGCGCCGGCGGTCCCCGCCGCCCGGCAGGCTCGCCACCCGCTAGAGCGTCGTCACCGCCAGTCCCGAAAAGTCCGCCACCGTGTCGTCTTCGGTCCAGAGTCCCACGTTCCCCGCCGAGAAGCGCTCGTCCCGCAGCTTCATCTTCACCACGCCATCGTAGATCACCTCCAGCCGCTCGCCCACGCGGCGAACGCCCAGGGTGTGCCACTCGTCGGGGCGTGGGGGCTCGACCGGAACCATCTTGATGTCGCGCCGCTTGCCGTTCAGCAGATAGTGCGCGATCAGCTCCTGGCTCCGGCCGCTGACGCGGACGAGATAGCCGTTCTTCCCCTTGGCGTCGAGCTGGAACGCGATCCCCACCGAGGGATCGATCCCCCCCGATCGAATCCGGTAGCGCACCGACGTCTGCTGGTCGGCGACGCGCGGCTTCAGGAACTGGAGCGCATGCGACCCCAGCCCTTCCTCGAAGTCCATCTGCCGCAGGAGGCGCGTGCCGGCCTGCGTCGAGTCTTCCAGCACCGCCCAGCGGCCGCTGGCCACGCGCGTGGAGGCCGGCGCCTGGCCCAGCGTGTCGGCCTCGAACGTCCAGGTATAGGTCCTCCCCGGGAGCGGCGCGCGGGTCCCGGCAGAGACGGGACCGGCAACCACCGCCGTCAAGCACAGCACCACCCACATCCTCCGCACGCTCACGCACCCTCCTTCAGAGCCAGGAACAGCCGCATCGTCGCCTCCGTGTCGCGGCCGCAGTAGGCGAGCAGGCGCTCGCGCAAGAGCTCGCGCGCTTCCGCCGGCTGGCCGGGATCGGTCATGTCCGAGAACGCCAGCGACGCCTGGCTCCCGTCCTTGATCACCAGGTCGCCGTACCCCAGCCCGTCCACGACGGCCGGAAGGACGTCCTTGATCGAGAACGAGCCGCGCAGGTCGGGATGGTAGTAGTGGAGGTGGAGGAGCCGGTGCAGGTCCACCATCCGATGCTCGACGTGATCCAGGAGCGGGGCCGCGAGATCGGGCAGCGTCTCGGCCAGCTCCCGCATCGTCCGCGCCTCGAATCCGGAATAGACCACGATGGAGCCCGCGCCGTCGAGCGCCTCGAGGAGGGCCATGGCGAGGGACCGGCGCGGATCGGTGCGCGCGTCGTGCAGATACTCGCGATGCTCCACGGCGCCGTTCTCGTGGAGCACGTGATCGCTCCACTGGAACGGCGTCGGCTCGAAGGGGCGCGTTCCGGGAATCACCGGAAGCGGCGCGCTGCACGATTCGAAGTCGAGGAAGTGAATCGGATAGGCGGCCTTCGAGAGCTCCTCCCGGAGTCTCGGGTCCTGGAACGGCGCGCCGTCGATCAGGCAATCGCGCACGCGGCGCTGCAGCGTGCTCAGCCCGTCGAAATCGTCCGGGATCTCGCGAATGTCGGCGATGCCGAGCCCGGCCAGCCGGCGCCGCAGCCGCTGGTCCATGCGCGGCAGGGTGTGGATCGGGTGCTCGGCGCCGTTCTGGTGGCAGGCCCCGTGGAAGGGGCAGCGGTGGGGCCGCTCGCAGTGCTTTCCGATCGCGATGTCCGGGGGCTCGAGCGCCCAGAGAACCTGGCGCATCGACTCCACCCGTCGCAGCAGATCGGGAAGCCGGCGGCGGGCGTCCTCGGTCAGCTCGCGCCTCGTGAAGAGGAGCGCGGGATCGTAGGGCCCCCCCGGCCACACGTAGTCCCCGTTCACGTGGAGCACGGAAATGCCGCGTACCGGAACGCCCGAGCCCTCGACCACGTGGAGCTGGATCGCCACGTCGGTCACGTACTCGTCCTTCACCTGCTTGCTCGACTTGACCTCCACCACCTCCCAGCTCCGCTCGTCCGCCCTGGCGATCACGTCCACGCGGACCCGGATCTGGTCGAACGTGAAGGCCGCCTCGAACACGGCCGGCACGCCGGGATCCGCCATCGCCTCGCTCGTGGCCCGGGCGGCGTCGTCGTGGTGGTAGGCGTCGTGGCCGATGAGGACCCCGCCCGGGAACACGGCGCGCGCCGCCACGCCCACCTGCCGCCCGACCTCGATCAGCCCCTGGCGGGCGGCGTCGAGCGGGTCCTTCTGATCATGGGCGTAGCATTCGAGATAGAGGCGCTTGGCGCACTGGAGGCCCGCATGGACGCGGGACTTGGAGAGCGGCTTGATCGAGGCGCGGGTGGACAATGCACCTTCCCGAAGCAGGGCCTGGCTCATGGCTGGAACGGGTACATGACCCGAAAACGATAGCACAGGGGAAGTGGCCGGACGCGGGCGGACCCGGGCGAACTGCAGCAGGATGTCAGAGAGCCCGCCGCGCCGGCCGACCCGAGTATATCGCGTCCGCGCGGGCTGGTGTACGATCGGTCCGCCCGTGAGCGATCCCACCGATCCCATCGCGCTGTTCCAGGACTGGTTCGAATCGGCCCACCACGTGGGACTGCCGGAGCCGTCCGCCGCGGCGCTCGCGACCGTGGACGCCGACGGGCAGCCCTCCGTCCGCATGGTGCTCCTCCGTGGCCACGACGAGCGAGGATTCGTCTTCTTCACCAATCTGAACTCGCGGAAGGGACGCGAGCTGCTCCAGCCCGGCCGCACGCCGCTCGCGTCGCTCTGCTTCTACTGGCCGCCGCTCGCGCGGCAGGTCCGCGTCGAGGGACGCGCCGAGCGCGTGGACGACGCCGAGGCCGACGCCTACTGGGCGACGCGCCCGCGCGGGCACCAGGTCGCCGCGTACGCCTCGCCGCAGAGCGAGCCTCTTCCCGGCGGGCGGCGCGAGCTGGAGGCCCGGTTCGCCGAGTGGGATCGGAAGCTTCCGCCAAAGAACGTGGCGCGCCCCGACTACTGGTCGGGATTCCGCGTGATCCCCGCCACGGTCGAGTTCTGGGAGGGACGCGAGAACCGGCTGCATCGCCGCGTCCTCTACACGCGAACGGACGCCGGATGGACCGAGACGACGCTCGCTCCCTAGCGCTCCCGGCCGCCCTGTTCCTCCTGGGCGCGGCGTCGGCCGCCTTCGACGTCGGCTGCGTGCTGATCAAGACTCCCTTCCTGCGCCCCGGCGTCACCCTGGGCGACGCGATCGAGACGGCCGGAGTGTTCGTGGTGATCGCGCTCTTCGCGCGCGTGGGGAGGCTGGCCGGGCGCGGCCCCGCGGGCGGCGCCGCACTCCTCGCCGGATTCGCCGCGGCGGCCTTCGCCTTCGGGCATGGCGCGCATGTCGCGGCCAACTCGATCCACGATCTCGCCGAGCGGAGCGGGGCGGGCGATCCCACCGGGCTGCTCGACTTCTGGGACGAACACGTCGGGCACTACGCCGTGGACAGCGGGCGGATCCTCTTTGCGATCGGTCTCCTGGGGCTGCCGGCGGAGCGCGCGAAGGGCGCGGCACGCGGATCCGTTCCCGCGTTGCTCGTGATCCTGGGCGGCGCGGCGTACGGCTTCACCACGTTCGCCTCGGCCGTCGAGGGGCAGACCGTGCCGCTCGTGCTTCCCTTCTACGCACTCGCCGCGATCGCGATCCTCGCCCTGGCGCGCGCCGGGCGCGGCGTCCCCTGGATCCGCTCCTTCTTTGGCGCGGCCGCCGGCACGGCGCTCCTCTTCTTCCTGATCTGGGGGGTCTGGCAGCACGGCTTCCCCGAGTTCACGCGCGCGGGGATTCTTCGCGGCGCGGGGGCGCGGTCCGGATGAACGCGCGCTTCCTCGCGGCGATCGCCCTCTGCGGCTCCCTGGCCCCGGCCGCCGCGGCCCGGGGCGCTCCTCCTGCGAAAGGCGCGCACCCGCGGGCGACGGCATCGGCGCCCGCCGACACCTCGCGGCTCTCCTTCGAACCCTATGCCGTGAAGGGCCTGGACGGCGTGGAGCGCCCCGCCGAGCTGGGCCGGCTGGTCGTTCCGGAGCAGCACGCGCATCCGGCGGGCAAGCAGATCGCGATCGTCTTCCTCCGCTTTCGATCCCCGAGCACCTCGCCCGGGCCTCCGATCGTCTTCCTGCCGGGAGGCCCCGGGTACCCGGGGACGCTGCTCGCGCGGACCCCGCCCTATCTGGAGCTGTTCGAGAAGCTCCGCTCGGGCTCCGACGTGATCGTCCTCGATCAGCGAGGGTCGGGCCTCTCCAACCCCACGCTCCAGTGCGCGGTCCGCGGTTCGCTCCCTCCGGACGCCTTCGAGACCGAGGCCAAGACGGCGTCGGCGCTCGGGAGCATGCTCCGCCCCTGCGTCCGTCTCATGCGCAACGACGGCATCGCCATCGAGGCCTACAACACCGGCGAGAGCGCCGAGGACCTCGAAGACCTGCGCCGCGCCCTGGGCGCCGAGCGGCTCCGCCTGATCGGGGTCTCCTATGGAACCGAGCTCGCCCTCGAGATGATCCGCCGCCACGGCGACCGCGTGGACGCGGCCGTGCTGGCGGGGACGCGCGGCCCCGACATGACCTGGCGCCTCCCCTCCGTGAACGATATCCAGCTGAAGCGCGTCTCGAGCCTGGTGGCGAAGGATCCGGGCTGGGGGCACGATCTCCCGGATCTCGAGGGCTCGGTGCGCCGGCTGATTGAGCGGCTGTCGTGGCGGCCGGCCACGCTCCCGATCACCGACCGGAAGACGGGGAAGGTCGTGCCGATGCGGATCGGGCCCGCCGGCATCCAGGCGATCCTCGGCTCGGATCTGAACGATTGGACGCGCGCCCCGTTCCTCCCCGCCCTGTTCGGCTCGCTCGCCAACGGCGACTCGACGCTGCTCGTCCGCCGGGTCGAAGACCTGGTGAACACGACCGCCTCGGGCATCTCGGTGATGCAGGTGACGACCGACTGCGCGTCGGGCGCCTCGCCGGAGCGGCGCGGCATCGTCGCCCGGGAGTCGCGTTCGGCGCTCCTCGGCAACGTGAAGAACATGCTCGTGAATCCCGCGTTCTGCGATCTGGTGGGAGGCGCCGACCTGGGGCCGGCGTTTCGCGAGCGGATTTACAGCCCGGTGCGGACGCTGTTCCTGACCGGGGCGATGGACGGGGTCACGCCGCCCTTCCAGGCCGAGGAGGTGCGCTGGGGATTTCCCAACGGGATTCACCTCGTGGTCGAGAACGGATGGCACGAGGTGCTTCCCTTCAACGAGGTGCAGCAGGCGGTGGAGGATTTCTTCGCGGGTCAGGATCTCCGCGGCCGCCGGATCGAGCTCCCCAAAACCCGCTTCCTTTCGCTGGCCGAAGCCAAGACCCTCACCGCTCCGGGCCCCCCGCGGCGATGAACGGAAACGGCCCCGGCGACGTCCGCCGGAGCCGCTCCTTCGTTCCTTCCCGCGCCGCAGCGCGGGTCGTTTCAGCCGCGCGAGGCGAGACGCGGTCCCCGCCGCTCCTCGGCATGCGACGTGATCTGACGCCAGAGGGCGCCGGCGTTGGTCTGCCGAATGCGCGCCGTCTCGGTGATCGAATGGAAGCAGAAGACCAGCCCCAGCCCGGTCGCGATCCCCGCCATCAGATCGCCGCGCTGCCCCGCGCCGCCGGAATAGATCCACGAGAAGGCCATCGCCGTCACCACCGTCACGTTCGCGAGCGCCGCGACGGCCCAATCTCCCGAAGGATTGAAGCCGGGCACGACCTCGAGCTGCGCGAGCCGCGTGAACCACTGCGGGCCCGAATTGCCGTTCGGCTCCATGAACTCCTTCACGTACCCCGCGATCAGGCGGACCTGATGCCGTCCGTGGACGGCGGCATAGAAGCCGAACGCGGTCGCGAAGATGACCGGAAGCATGAGGCTCGCGCTCTTCGCGGCGATGCCCCAGGAGAGGAGCACGGCGGCCGCGATTCCCGCAGCCGTCCAGCAGACGAGCGAGGTGCGCTCGGCGTCGCGGCCGCGAGCCATCAGGGCCTGGTACTCCAGCGAATCCCAGTCGGAGAATGCAGCCATGGTCGGTCCCCCTTTGCGTTAGGTCTCGTCGAAGGCCCGCTCCCCGCGGGGCCGGATGGACCTATCGGCAGGTACCCCTCCTTTTGTGAGCGTCTCGTGATCGAAAGGTGGCGCACATGTGACGTCTGGTCCGCCCTGGCGCCCGCCGGTCACGGCGCGAGGCCCGCCCACCGCCGGGCAAGAACCCTCATGTGCTTGTCCCCGCATGACTTGAGGGCCGGCGCCGCAACGGCATGTGGGTTGCAGAGGACGGCGGCGCACTCGTGCCGGTGAGACCACGTGTTCGAGGACCCAGGAAAGGAGCCGCAGATGATTCGGACCGTTACGATGGGAGCGGCGGTAGCCGCGCTGGTGGCAGCGTCGCTTCTCGCGACCCCGGGTGAGGCGAAGGCCGACCCCGGCGGAAAGTGGTGGACCCCGAAGCAGGGGCGCGAGCGACGCGTCGAGGGAGTGTACCGCCGCGATTCCGCACCCCGCGGCTTCAGCCGGCAGTGGCGGAGCTGGGGCGATCACCGGGTCTATCGGGACCGGATCGTGATCCGCGCGAGCCGGGGACCGCGCTATCAGGCATGGCGCACCTACTGCCCGCCCGAGTACATCTACTCGCGGCACGTCATCCGCGTCCGGCCGATCCGCTTCGTCGTGGCCGCCATGTTCGGCGGCGTGCGGTTCCAGGGCAGCTACCACGACGACGACTGCCTCTACGGCTGCAACTTCTGCGACGCGCGCTTCAGCAGCTACGGGGCGTACTACGCCCACGTCCAGTCGTGTGCCCATCGCCCGCAGGGATATCGGGTGCAGTGCAGCGATTGGGGGAGCGCCGGCGATTGGGGAGACGACGGCTGGCGGAATCTGGGCGACCGCGATCCCGGCTACGATCGCAGTTACGATCGCGGCTACGACCGGGGCGATGACGGGCGCTGCGACAAGGACGACGACGGTCGCTACGACCGTGGCGGCCGCTGGGATGACGACCACCGCGACATGGACGACGACGACGATTACGACCGCTGATCCGCGGGACGGATCGGCGTCGGACCGAGGGGAGGCGATCACCCGCCTCCCCTTGCGTTTTCGACGGACCTGAGTAGCCTTGATTCAGCCAGCGCGATACGGTGATCGCGCTGGCTGCTCTCTTCTGGAGGAACTCCTGACGATGCGATTCCGGCCCGCCGCGCTCATCCTGCTGCTCCTCGCGGCCGGCTCCTGCGGCCGCTCATCGCGCGAGGTCCAACCGCCGCCGCCCGCCTCTTCCACCGACTACCGCGCCGTGCTCGTCGCGAGCGGCCTGTCGCAGCCGGTCGGGGTGGTCGCCGCTCCCGGCGACACGACGCGCCTGTTCCTCGTCGAGAAGACCGGCGCGATCCGAATCCTTCAGGGAGGATCGCTCCGTCCCCGCCCCTTCCTCGATCTGAGCGCCCGCGTGAGCGGCGGGAGCGAGCAGGGACTCCTGGGGCTCGCCTTCCACCCGGGGTACGCCGCGAACGGTCGGTTCTTCGTGGATTACACCGACCTGAGCGGAGACACGCGCGTCGTCGAGTTCCAGGTCTCGGCCAATCCCGACAGTGCCGGCGCGACGGAGAAGGAGATCCTCTTCGTGGACCAGCCGTTCGCGAACCACAACGGCGGCCAGCTCGCCTTCGGTCCCGACGGCAAGCTCTACGTCGGTCTGGGCGACGGCGGGAGCGGCGGCGACCCGCAGGGGAACGGGCAGAACCTGGGCACCCTCCTCGGGAAGATCCTGCGTCTCGACGTGGACGCGGCCTCGCCCTACGCGGTGCCCGCCGACAACCCCTTCGTGGGCCGGGCGGGCGCGCGAGGCGAGATCTGGTCGTACGGACTCCGGAACCCGTGGCGCTTCTCCTTCGATGCGGAGACCGGAGCGATGTGGATCGGGGACGTGGGACAGGACTCGTGGGAGGAGATCGACGTGGAGCCCGCGGCTCAGGGAGGGCGGAACTACGGCTGGAACCGGATGGAAGGGACGCACTGCTACCCGCCCGGAACCACCTGCAACCCGCTGGGGATCACGCTGCCCATCGCCGAATACGATCATGGCGCGGGGTGTTCCGTGACCGGAGGCTTCGTCTACCGCGGCATGGAGCTGCCCGAGCTGCGCGGGACCTACTTCTATGGAGACTACTGCACGGGGATCGTGCGCAGCCTGCGCCTGGTGAACGGAGAGGCCGCCGTGCCGCGCGACTGGACGCCCGTGCTTCGCACGGCGGCCGGCGGTCCCATGCAGGGGCTCTCTTCCTTCGGGGTGGACTCGAACGGAGAGCTCTATTGGACGCTGCTCTCGGGAGAGGTCTACCGGCTGGCGCGCCGGCCCTAGCGCTCAGGCGCCGGCGATCGCGCTCCGCCGCTCCAGGAACAGGACGTCGCGCCAGGCTCCGTCCAGGCGTCCGATCCGCTCCCGCCTTCCGACCTCGCGAAATCCCAGCGCACGATGGAGCCGCAGGCTCGCCTCGTTCTCGGGGAAAATGCCGGCCTGGAGCGTCCAGATCCCCTGCTGCTCCGAGGCCTGGATGAGCGCGGCCAGAAGGGTCCGTCCCACGCCGCGCCCGCGCGCATCCGCCGACACGTAGACGCTCACCTCGGCGACGCCCGCATAGACGCAGCGGCCGGAAACCGGGGAGAGCGCCGCCCAGCCGAGGAGACGGCCGGACTCGCGCGCGACGAAGCGGCAGTCCTTCCGGTGCCCCCGGTCCCAGGCCTCCCACGCGGGAGGCTCGGTCTCGAAGGTCGCCTGCCTCGTCGCGATCCCCTCGGCGTAGACGCGGCGCACCTCGGCCCAGTCGTCGTCCCGCATCCGCTCGGCGACAGGCGCCGCGGCGCCCGCGGGGTGCGCGCTGGGACGGCCGTCGGTCACGCGATGCGCGATCCCGCCGAGTCCAGCACCTCGCGCACCTTGCGCACCAAGGCGTCCCGCGAGAAGGGCTTCTGCAAGAAAGCCAGCCCCGGCTCCAGGATGCCGTGGCGCGCCACCGCTTCGTCGCTGTATCCCGACATGAAGAGGACGCGGATGTCGGGCTTCAGCTCGGCCACCTTGTCCACCAGCTCGCGGCCGCTCATGCCGGGAAGGATGAGGTCGGTGAGCAGCAGGTGGATCTCCTGCTCCTCGCCGATCAGCTTCATGCCCGACTCCGGATCGTCCGCCACCAGCACGCGATAGCCCGTCGATTCCAGGATGTCGCGAATGAGCGAGCGGATCATCTCGTCGTCCTCGACGACCAGGATCGTCTCCGTGCCGCCGGGCGCGGGACCGGCTTCGATCGCCGGACGCCCCGGCTCGGCCACGTCGCCGAAACGCGGAAAGTAGACCTTGAAGGTGGTCCCCCACCCGGGCTCGCTGTAGACCCAGACGTGGCCCCCGCTCTGCTTCACGATGCCGTAGACCGTCGCGAGGCCCAGCCCCGTGCCGCGCCCCGCTTCCTTCGTCGTGAAGAAGGGCTCGAAGAGGTGCTCGCGCGTCTCGCGATCCATGCCCACGCCCGTGTCCGAGACGCAGAGCCGCACGTAGTGCCCCGGCTTCACGTCCACGTAGCCGCGCACGGCATCCTCGTCCAGCGCGACGTTCGTCGTCTCGATGGTCAGCTTGCCGCCGCGCGGCATGGCGTCGCGGGCGTTCACCGCGAGATTGATGATCACCTGCTCCACCTGGCCCGGATCGGCCTGGATGCGGCCGAGGTCGGGAGCGAGCTTCATCGCGATGTCGATGTCCTCGCCGATCAGGCGCCGGAGCATCCGCTCGGCGTCCTGCGCGGTCGCGTTCAGGTCGAGCACGCGCGGCTCGATCACCTGCTTCCGCCCGAACGCCAGGAGCTGCCGCGTGAGGCCGGTCGCACGCTCGGTGGCGCGCAGGATCTCGAGGACGCGGCTCCGCGCCGCCCCGGGCTCCTTGAGATCGGCCAGCACCAGCTCGCCGTAGCCCGCGATGACGCTGAGCAGGTTGTTGAAGTCGTGGGCGATCCCGCCGGCCAGCCGCCCGACCGCCTCCAGCTTCTGGGCGTGGAGGAGCTGCTCCTCCAGCCGCCGCCGCTCGGTCGCGTCGCGGAACAGGATCACGGCGCCAACCGTCTCGCCGGTGGCGGAGCGGAGCGGCGACGAGGAGAGGCTCACCGCGAGCATCGATCCGTCCTTCTTGATGAAGACGTCGTCGCGCTCGATCGTGGTGCGGTTCTCCATCGCGGTCAGGATCGGGCATTCGTGGCGAGGAAGGGAGGTCCCGTCGGGACGCCGGTAGTGGGTCATCTGGTGGAGATCGCGCAGGAAGAGCTCATCGCGCGTCCAGCCCATCAGCTCCCCGGCCGCGGGATTCATGAACGTGACGCGGCCTG
Source organism: Candidatus Binatia bacterium (assembly GCA_035631035.1). Classification (NCBI taxonomy): domain Bacteria; phylum Candidatus Binatota; class Binatia (SeqCode); species Binatia bacterium. The sequence continues at coordinate 63,892 of DASQJL010000062.1, forward strand.
CGCGGTCGATGGCGTAGAGTCCTTCGCCCGTGGACTCGGCGACGGCGCGGATGAACTCGGCCTGGCGCCGGAGCGTCTCCTCCGATTCCTTCCGCGACGTGATGTCGCGGATCATGATCTGGGTCGAGGGCTTCCCCTGGTAGGTGAACAGGGCCGCCGCCACCTCCACGTCGATCACCGCGCCGTCGAGGCGCACCATCTTCTCCTCGAACGGCGCCGCGGGCCCCTTGGTCCCCGCCTCCGCGAGGCGCGCGCTGGCATCGCCGCGATGATCGGGGTGGAACAGCTCCAGCATCGGCGTGCCGAAGAGCCGCTGGGGCCGGTCGGCGCCGATCAGCTTGGCGCCGGCCAGATTGGCGAACACGATCGCCCCCTCGCTCTGCACGAACACGCCGTCGGGAGAGAGCTCGACCAGCCTCCGGTACCGCTCCTCGCTATCGCGAAGCTCGCGAATCGTCTTCTCGAGCTCGCCCGTCTCCGCGCCGCCCTTCTGCTCCGTCTCCGTGTCCGTCCGCTTGCGTTCGGTCATGGTGAAACCTCCGTAGATCCCCGCCGATTCGAGCCTGCAAGGGCCGGACCTAGGGCCGCGGCGCGCGCAATTCCTCGGGCGCGCTGGACGGGATCAATCCCTTCTCCACCGCGTAGAGGACCAGGTTGGTCTGTCCGTGCAGCTTGAGCTTCTTCAGGGCGTTCGCCCGGTGCGTCTCCGCCGTCCGGGGGCTGATCTGGAGGCGTTCGGCGATCTGGGCGCTGGACCGGCCCTCGGCCGCCAGGTGGAACACCTCGCGCTCCCGCCCCGTCAGGGTCTCGTAGGGATCCGGAGCCGCGCCCTGGGACCGCGCCGCGTACTCCTCGACGGCCGCGCTCGAGAAGGGCGAGCTCACGTAGCGCTGGCCCGCGATGGCCTTACGGACGGCGGCAGCCAGCTCGGAGGCGCTCGCATCCTTGGTCACGTAGCCGGACGCGCCGTGCTTCAGGGCGGCGACGACATAGCCCTCGGTCGCATGCATGGAGAGGACCACCACGCGCGTGCGCGGGGACCGGCGGACCACGCGGCGAAGGACGTCCAGGCCGTTCAAACCCGGCATCTGGAGGTCGAGGATCAGGACGTCGGGCTTCTGCTTCTCGGTCAGCTCGGCCGCCGCGAGACCGTCGGAGGCTTCGGCGACCACCTGGAAGTCGGGCTCCGACTGGAGCAGGGAACGAAGGGCTTCACGGACGACGCGATGGTCGTCCGCCAGAATGATCGTGATCGGCTGAGTCATCAGGACACCTCGTCGGAGGGGGACACATCTCCCTTGGGAATTGGAATACGGAGCGATACCCGGGTTCCACCACCGGGGTTCGAGGAAATGAGAAGGCGGCCCCCGACGGAACTCGCGCGCTCGCGCATCCCGATGAGACCGCTGGACTGCTGCTCGAGAAAGGATCCGCTGGGAAAGCCGATCCCCTGATCCATCACGAGGACGTTGATGGTGTCGGGGGCGCCCCGCACCGCGACGCGCGCGTCGGCCACCTTCGCGTGGCGCGCGACGTTGGTCAGCGCCTCCTGCACGACGCGAAACACGGCCAGCTCCACCTTGGCCGCGTAGCGCCGCTCCAACCCGGTCGTCATGAGATGGACCCGCACGCCGGTCTGCAGCGCAAAGCGCTCGCAGTGCCAGCTGAGCGCGGGGCCGAGGCCCAGGTCCTCCAGCATCGGAGGGCGGAGCCGGGTCGAGATGTCGCGCACGCGCGCGAACAGCTCGTCCATGATCTCGTCCACCGACACCCGCGACGGGGCGCTGGACCGCAGCGTCAGGCGCAGCGAGGTGAGGAGCTGGCCGATCTCGTCGTGCAGCTCGCGCGAGACGCGCCGGCGCTCTTCTTCCAGAGACGAGACCATGGTGCGCGAGAGCGACGCCAGCCGGTCGCGGTCCGCCCGCCCGCTCTCGAGGAGCCGGGCCCGGTCGAAGGCCGGGCCGATCCGGTCGGCGGCGAGCTCCAGCAGCCGCCGGTCGTTCTCGTTGAACGCGAGACGCGCGCGGGCCACGACGCAGAGCACGCCCACGACGCGCGCCTCCAGAACGATGGGCGCCCCGGCGAAGGAGCGGCAGATGCGGGTCCACCCCGGCGGCGTGCCCCCTTCGCCCTGCGGATCGTCCGTGAGGATCGGCTCCGCCGAATAGGCCACGCGCGCGACGATGCCGTGTCGCGACGGAACGGCGAAGCGCGCGGACGCTCCCGGCAGAATTCCGGCCGATGCCCGGCAGTCGAGGGACACGCCGTCCTCCGTGTGGAGCAGCGCGAGGGCCGCGTCCCCGCGCAGCGCGGAACGGACACGGTCCAGGACCTCGGTCACGAGAACGTCGAGCGGAAGGCAGGCGAGGGCGGGATCGGTGACGCGGTCGAACGCGAGAATGGAATCGTGCGGCCGGTCGGACGGAGCGTCCGTCTGGGGCGGATCCCCTTCCGGCTCGGCGGCGACCGGCGACGGCGCTCTCTCGGGCGGGATGAGGGGCGGCGTCACCTCGCGGGCGAGCCCGACGATCCGCGTCGGCTGCTCGGGGTCGTCGCCGAGGACGAAGGCGCGATCGAGGAGCAGCGCATAGCTGCCGTCCTTGCGCCGGAAGCGATAGAGCATCACCAGCTCGCGCCGCTCGCCGACCAGGGCGGCGTCGATGGCCGCGAGCACCGACGCCCGGTCCTCGGGGTGGATGCGCTCCTTCCACCACGCGGGATCGGAGCCGGTCTCCCCCGGGCCGTAGCCGGTGATCGCCAGCATGGCGCCGCCCCGCTGGATCCGGCCGCTCTCGAGGTCCCACTCCCAGGCGGTTTCCCCCGCGGCATGGCTCACCAGGCCGCGGGTCTCGGCGAAGCGCGGCGCTATGGAGCGGCCGGCGTCCCTCCGGGCGCGGGCGAGGTCGCGGGGGTGTTGCTGTTCCAGATATCGCGATAGATCTTCCATCCAGCCTCGCCGTGCTTCCAGACCACGATGTATTTGCCCGTTTCCGCGGTCTTGCCGTCGTTCCCCGTCATCGTATACCGCCCGGTCTCCCAGGCGGAGTCTTCGCCAACGCCGACGTCGCCCGTCTGCAGCGTGACGCCCGCGAAGGGAAGCGCGAGAACGCTCTGCCACATCGTCACGATCGCCTCGCGCCCATCGAGCGGCGGAGCCCCCGGCGGGAGCACCTGGCCGTCTTCGGCGTACAGGAGCCCGATCGCGGCGGCATCCCGGCGCGCGAACGCATCCATGAACTGCTTGTTCGAGGCCTCGATCTCCGAGCGGACCTCGGTGGCGCTCTCCTGCTTGGCTGCAGGCGCGCATCCCGCGAACGAAGCCAGAACGACCGCCAGGACGCACAGGACGCGGCGCCGGGCGGACAAAACCCTCCCGCGAACGTTCAGCGGAACCATGAAGACCCCCCGGTTCGTGTCCGTGAAACGCTCCGCCCCGGACTCAGTTCCGGGTCCCAAAACCCTACCACAAAACGGGGTACGAACGCTCAGGGAGAGAGAAGGAGGAGGACGGCCATGATCCCGCCGAGCAGGGCGAGACCGACCAGGAACTGCAGGCTGCGTCCCGGAAACGGGTGCGCCGCGGTGCGTCTCAGGCGGCTCCCGAGACTTCCCGCGGCGGTGTCGGCGTGCCGGCCGCGGGCGCGGCCTCCGGCTCTTCGACGATCCACCGCACCGATTTCGAGCACGGACAGACCCCGCCGACCCGCTTCAAGGAGGGCATCCGCCTGCTCGCCTGCTCGGGCGCGACCGTGCCGGCCGCCACGTCGCGCAGGGTCGCGACGTACACGCTCATGTCGCGGCTGGCCAGGTACGGCTCCGGCAGATGCTCCTTCAAATGGGCGAGATAGGCGTCCACGGTGTCGAACGCTTCGCCTCGCGTCCCGATCATCGTCCATGCGGGTTCCCCCTTCCTGCGAAAGAATCGTGGATCGGGAAGATCGAGGAGGTCGTGGCTCGCGATACCCTTCTCGCGACCGCCGCCCTTGTGGAGGCGGGCGACCAGGGTCTCGGCCTGCTCGGGGGAGAGCTCGGGAGACCGGGCGCGCGCGTAGCGCTGGTTCAAGTCCGCGATCATTTTCCGGCACTCGTCGTAGTACTGCGACTGCGCCTCGGCGTTCTTCATGTTCTTGAACCCGAAACGGACGTTGGAGTCGCCGCCTTTTTCGTGCCCGAACATCTCGAGGCCCCGGGGAAGCCATTTGTTGAAGGCCTTCTGGATGGAGGCCATCGTCACCAGCTCGTTGCCCTGCGCGGCCCGCTGCACCCAGCGGCGCAGCGGGATGACGCCCGCCGCGAGGTGGAAGGCCTCCTCGCGGAGCATCGGCGGCATCGACTGGGCGAACGGCTTGTACGAGCAAACCCGCTGCATCGAGAGCTGGTACTTGCCGACGCGGTCGATCACCGCGGCGAACACGACGTTGTCCACGAAGGAGTCGTAGTCGAGGTTGAAGGCGTCCAGAACGTGCGATCCGGTGCGCATGGAGAGGATCTCCTCGATCATCTCCTCCGCCCTCTGGGACGACACCGAAGACCAGTCCTGCGACGTCAGCATGTGGAACATCTGGTAGCCGTGGCGCAGCTCTTCGGCCATGACGCGGAGCACCCAGAAGCGGTCCTCGTCGTCCTGGGCGCGCGCCAGGGTCGCCTCGTGCTGCTGGATCGAGCCGAACTCGGTGGAGGCCTGCGCGCGGATGATGGCCAGGAGGTGGCCCGCGGCGTCCTCCCCCATCTCGGACGGCGCCAGCATGCGCCGCTCCCCCTTCCGGTCGCCGACCTCGATCGTGTCGGTCATCCCCAGCTCCATCTTGGCGCAGAGGCAGAACTCCGGCTCGTTCGGGAAGTATTTCTCCCAGTACTTCGGCAGGAGGTCGTAGTCGGGGAAGTTGTGACGCTGCCAGTGAAGGACGGCGTCGTGGAACTTCTTGGGAAGCGTGGTCTGCTCGACGTTCATGCGCGTTCGGCCCGCCGTCCTCCGGCCATGTCCGCTCCCTTCATCGGGAGCTCGAGCGCGGTGAGCGGGGCGTTCACGAACCCCACCGCGCGGAGGAAGGAGGCCAGTTCCTCGTCCTTCTGGTCCACGATCGTGCGGAGCACCGTCGCCCCGCGGGCTTTCATGTTCTCGACCACGGCGTCGAAGAGCCGCCGGCCGATGGAGCGCCCCTGGTAGTCGGGGTCGACGCCGAAGCGCTCGATCCACCCGCTGGTCTCTTCGAGGCCGAATTCGCCGCCGCGCACGTCGGAGAACATGAATCCGACGACCCTCCCGTCCACCTCGGCCACGGGGCAGGCGTCGGCGTCGCGCCGGATGTAGTAGCCGACGCGCCGCTCCCAGACGTCGGGGCGGTAGATCCCGGTCAGGCGCTCGTCGATGGCGACGATCCGGGAGATATCCAGCTCGGAGAGGGAACGGATGCGGACCTGCCCCGGCGCGGCGTTCACCGCATCAGGATACACCGGCGCTCCGCTAGAAGCTACGGCGCCGCCGGGTTCCGGTCGAGACGCCGAGCACGCCGAAGAGGCCGCGCACCAGCTCGCGCCCGACCGCCCGGCCCAGCGGCGAGTTGATCGCCTTGCCGACCGCTTCCGCCATGTTCGGTGCCGGCGCGGCCGCGCGGCCGCGCCCGGCCGGAGCGGCGCTTCCGGCGGACGGTGCGGCGCCGGGCGCCTGCGCGCGCGCCTCGAGCAGCTCCCGGGCGCTCTCGCGGTCGACCGGCTTCCCGTACTCGGCCATGAGCGGCGACTGCTGGATCCGCTTCTCGCGCTCGGCCGGCGGGATCGGGGCCATCAGGCTCGAGGGCGGGATCATGCGCGTGGCGGCCACCGGCGTAGGCGTCCCGCGCTCGGAGAGCACGGTGACGAGGGCTTCGCCGATCCCGAGGGAGAGGATCGTCTTCGCGATGTCGTAGAACTCGGAACGCGGAAAGGTGTTCGCCGCGGCCTTGAGCGCCTTCTCGTCGTCGGGGGTGAAGGCGCGAAGCGCGTGCTGGACGCGGTTGCCCAGCTGGGCCAGCACGTCGTCCGGCACGTCCTTGGGGTTCTGCGTCACGAAGAAGACGCCCACGCCCTTCGAGCGGATCATCCGCACGGTCTGCTCCACCTCGCTCAGGAACGCCTTGCTCGCGTCCTCGAAGAGGAAGTGCGCCTCGTCGAAGAAGAAGACCAGCTTGGGCTTTGCGACGTCGCCCACCTCGGGCAGCTCGCGGTAGAGCGAGGCGAGGAGCCACATGAGAAAGGTGCTGAAGAGCGCCGGGTGGTCCTGGATGTCGTCCAGCTCGAGGAGGGTGACGATCCCCTTGCCCGAGGGATCGACGCGGAGCAGGTCCTGGACCTCGAACTCGGGCTCCCCGAAGAAACGGTCGGCGCCCTGCTGCTCCATCTCCACGATCTTCCGGAGCAGCACGCCGACCGTCGCCTTGGATAGTCCGCCGTACGACGCGAGCTCTCCCGCGCCTTCCCCGGCGAGGTACTGGAGCACCGCCTTCAAGTCGGCGAGGTCGAGGAGGAGCAGCTTCTGGTCGTCGCACAGCTTGAAGACCATGGCCAGGACGCTCTGCTGCGTCTCGTTCAACTGGAACGCGCGCGCGAGCAGGAGCGGACCGAACGACGACACGGTGGCGCGCAGCGGAACGCCGTTCTTCCCCGACAGCCCGACGAACTCGGCCGGAAACGCCGCGGGTTGGAACGTGACGCCAACCGCCTTCGCGCGCTCGAGCACCTTGGGGCTCGATTCGCCGGGAGCGGCGATCCCGCTCAGATCGCCCTTCAAGTCGGCGAGGAACACGGGCACGCCCTGGGCGGAGAGCTGCTCGGCCATGAGCTGGAGGGTTTTCGTCTTTCCCGTGCCGGTGGCGCCCGCGACCAGTCCGTGGCGGTTCATCATCGCGAGCGGCACGCGGACCGTGGCGCCGTCCACCACCGCGCCGTCCTTCATCGCCGCTCCGAGCTCGATCGACTCGCCCGAGAACGCGTAGCCCTTCGCGATCGTGTCCTTGAAATCGGCCGCCATGCCGCGATGCTGCCAGCGAACAGGGCGCGCGTCAATCGCGGGACACATCGCGCTTGCGCCCGGCGCGGCGCGTTCGTTAGAGTGCGCGAGCCGCGCGGCATTCTCCCGCGCCGCGCGACCACCCACTTGGAGGACTCCCGCCCGTGAACGCACGGATGCGCCGCCTGCTCGGCGCCGCCGCGATCGTGGCCGCCGCCGTGGCGAACGCCATCGCGCCAGGCTCCGCGAGCGCCGACGATCCCACCGGATGGATCGCGCCCGGAGGAGGCGAGCTCTGGATTCCCAACGAGCTCGGCGTCGAGCCGCATCATCCCATGTTCGGCGCGATCGCGGGGGTTGCCCTCTCGCGGTCCCTGGCCCTCGAGGCGCGCGGCATCTACGCGAAGTCGGAATCGGACTCCGGCGCGACCCTGAAGCTGCTCCACCTGAGCGGCGACTTCACCCTGTTCCTCCTCCAGGACCGCATCCAGCCCTATCTCATGGTGGGCGCCGGCGCCATGCACCTGGCTGGCGACAGCACGAGCGCGACCAAGCTCGCCTTGAACGGCGGGCTCGGCTTCCACATCCGCCTCAACGACCGGCTCGCGCTGCGCCTGGACGGCCGCGAGGTGGCCTACAAGGTGTTCGTGCCCAGTGAAAACGCAGAGAAGTACAAGCACGGCCCCGAGGCCTTCGCGTCGCTCTCCTTCGGATTCGGCGGCGCGGCCAAGGACAGCGATCGCGACGGCGTGCGCGATAAGGTCGACCGCTGCCCCGGCACGCCGCTCGGCGCCCGCGTGGACGCGTCCGGATGCCCGGTGGACAGCGACCAGGACGGCGTCCCCGACGGCATCGACCGCTGCGAGGGCACCCCGAAGGGCGCCGCCGTCGACGCGACCGGCTGCACGATGGACGCGGACCAGGACGGGGTTCCCGACGGCGTCGACCAGTGCAGCAACACGCCGGCCGGAGCGCGGGTCAACGCCACCGGCTGCCCGGTGGACACCGACAACGACACGGTTCCGGACGGCCTCGACCAGTGCGACGGAACGCCGGCGGGATGCATCGTGAATCCGAACGGCTGCCCCACCGACGCCGATCAGGACGGCGTCTGCGACGGCCTCGACAAGTGTCCCGACACGCCGGAGAACGCGCGCGTGGACGCGACCGGCTGCCCGATCACGGTCAGCTCCAAGGAGACGGAGCTGCTCGAGACCGGCATGATCCGACTCCAGAACGTGAACTTCGACACCGGCAAGGCGAAGATCCTGCCGGAATCGTTCGCCACGCTCGACGAGGTGGCCGACATCCTGGGCCGGTGGCCGGATCTGCGCATCGAGATTGCCGGACACACCGATTCGCGCGGCACCGACGCGCGGAACCTGGCCCTCAGCCAGGCGCGCGCCAGCGCGGTGCGCGACTATCTCGTGAACAAGTTCCCGGAGCTCAAGCCGGAGCAGTTCACCGCGAAGGGCTACGGCGAGACGCAGCCGATCGCGACGAACACGACCGCGCTGGGACGCGCCCGCAACCGGCGCGTGGAGTTCCGCGTACTGAACAAGGAGACGCTCCGAAAGGAATCGGAGAAGCGAGGGCTCGCCCCGAAGGAGTGATCCCCGCGGGCTGTGGTGCGGGGTGATGGGAGGGGGGTTCTCCGGGCCGGTGAAGGAACGCGAATCGCGCGGCGACGCGCGAGGATCGGTCCCGATCGGGAAGGGGCAAGGCGGGGCCGTGGCACTCTTGCACGGCCCCGCTGCCTTTTTCTCTGCTTTCGGGTTGGATGTCGACGGGGCTGGGCGAGGGGACTCTTCGGAAGGGGGTCGCTCCCGGCGTCTCGGCTCAGATCGGGGGCCAGCGGAATTCTTGCTTCCACTGACTCACCCGCGTGCGGACTCCGTCCAGGAAGGGCCCCCAGCGTTTGTCTTCGAAGAGCGGTGCGAAGAAGATCGGGTTCTCGTACAGGGACAGCGTGTCGTTGCCGAGAGCCACCGCGCGGTCGAGATGGCGGAACGCCGCATCCGGATCTCCCAGGTGGGCGCTAAGGGCGGCCATGTCCGCCGCCATATCCATGTCCACGGCCGCGTAGCGCTCGATGCGGGGAACGTAGGAGGCAGCGTCGGAGTTGCGGCCCACCTTGGCGAGGGCGAGGGCCACGTTCGCCATCATCGATCCGGTCCGGGGCGTCAGCGCTTCGGATTCGACTCGCTTCACCAGCTCCTCAGGCTGGTCCCCGAAGAGGAGCATGAAGAATTCGGGATTCCCCCGCGTCGAGGGGAACCTCGCCTGGGTCGCTTCATGTTCCTCGCGCGCCTCGCGGAGCCGGCCCGACATCGCCAGCAAACGAATGCGCATCCAGTACGGCCATGGCGTACTCGGATCGATCTCGGTTCCCCGCAGCGAGGCGGTCAGGGCCACGTCGATCATGTCGCACAAGCGGAACAGGTAGGAGAAGTAATGGGGCACGAACGGGTTGTTCGGAGCGCGCCCGTAGATCGCCGTGAAGCCGGCGTAGGCGTCGCGCTTGGCTCCGCGGGTCAGCCGCAGAGCAGCTCTCGCGAAGAGGGCTTGGAGATTCTCGGGATCGAGCGAGAGGGCCTGGGCCAGGGCGTGATCGGCCTTGGCGAACCAGATCGGGTCGGGATCGAAGCCGGCGTCGGTCAGGCCATGGTAGTAACTTCCCAGGAACCCCCAGGCGTCGGCGAACGCCGGATCGACCCGCACCGCCTCTTCGGCCAGCGCAATCCCCCTCCGAAACCCCTCCTCGCTCGACGAGCGCCACGCCTCCTGGCCCTTCAGGAGGAGGGCATACGCCTGCGGGGACGGTGCGTGGCTGTGGGCCCCTTTTGCCGGGGCCTGCTGCAGCCGCGCGGTCATCGCCTCCGCGATCCCGTGGGCCACCTGGTCCTGGACCTCGAAGATGTCGTCGAACTTGAGGTCCACCTTCCCCGCCCAGAGGGAGCGGCCCGTGGCCGTCTCCACCAGCCGAGCGGTCGCCCGGAACCGCTCGCCGAAGCGCTGGAACGAGGCGTCGAGCACGGCGCTCGTGTCCAGCTCGGTCCCGACGCGGCGCGGATCGACGGGCTGGTTGTGGTAGGAGGCGATGCTGCTCGTGGCGCGCACGATCAGGTCGGGCGATGAGGAGAGCCGCGTGATGACCGCGTCCGCGAGGCCGACGCCCAGGTAGCTCAGCTCCGGATCGCCCCCGATATTCTTGAACGGGAGCACGGCCAGCGTGCGCGGACCGGCGCCTTCTTCATCCAGCGGCGCCGCCGTGCCGCAGCCGCACTCCAGCGTCTCGAGATCGATGTCCATATCGTGGGCGGAGGCGTGCCGCCGGGTGGGATCCTTGGAGAGCGCCTTCGCCAGCACGAAGTCGAAATCCGCGGTGAGCGCGCGATTCACGCGCGAAGGCGCCTCCGGCGCTTCGTGCAGGATGCGATGCATCGTTTCGACCGCGGTGTTCGCCGCGAACGGATGACGACCCGTGAGCAGCTCGTAGAGGATCGAGCCGAGCGAGAAGAGATCGCTTGCCGGTCCGGCGGGCTGGCCGAGGACTTGCTCGGGCGACATGTACGGCGCGGTGCCGAGGATCGTTCCCGGCAACGTCGCTGTGCGCGCCGCGACGCCGGGCGTGACGCTCCGGGCCAATCCGAAATCCAGGATCTTCAAGAGACCGTCGGTGCGAACCATGATGTTCTCGGGCTTTAGGTCGCGGTGCACCAGCCCCGCCTGATGCGCGACGCCGAGCGCCGCGAGAGCCTGGCGCAGAAGATGGAGTACCTCCGAAGGAGAGCGTGAGCGACCGTGGGCCCACTCGCGCAGCGTGCATCCTTCAACCCGCTCCATGGCGACATACAAGGCGCCGTCCGCTTCGCCGAGATCGTGGATGGTGAGAATGTTCGGGTGATTGAGCGCGGAGGCCGCCCGCGCTTCGTGCAGAAGGCGCTCGCGCCGGTCCTTGTCCTGCGAAAACTCCGGCGGCAACACTTTCACGGCGACTCTCCGCCCGAGCGCGGGATCTTCGGCGAGGAAGACGCGTCCCATCCCGCCCTCGCCGAGCGGCTCGAGGACGCGGTAGCGGCCGAGCAGGGTGCCGATCATGGCGGGAGGATAGCACGGCGCCCCGCCGCTTTCGGGGCGGGGAAAATCACCCAATTCATCCGCGAAACGTGAAACGCAGGCTTGTGCAACTGACGTGATTTGGGTACGGTAGCGCTCTGGAAGGGAGCCCGGCGGTTCGGGGGGCGATAAGCCGAGCTCATCCTCCTTCCATCCACCCAGGCAAACACAGGAGCACGAGACTCGTTGGCTCACGACCGAACGAGGGCTCTCCGTTTTGCCATGATTCCGGCCATCCCCACCCGCGGCCGGGACATCGTCCACCCGTGCGCCCTTTCGGGCTGCTTCCGGCTCTACCGCGGACGATCGCCTCCGACATCACGCGCGGTCGAACTCGTTCGTGCCGGTGACGTCCCAACCCGAACGAAGCATCCCAGGAGGTCTCAGCATGAAGCGTCTTCTGTCCCTCGCTGCACTCGCATCCCTCGCCCTTCTCCTCACGGCTCCCCTCGCGCTTGCGGCAGGTGAGCCGGACGTCGGCCAGGGCCGATGGGCAACCGCCGAGAACGGCCGCATGGCCGACAACGGCGAGATCGTCTACCGCTGCGGCACCGACAACCGCATTTCGCACAATGCCCCCGACATGGCGCAGATCAACCGGTGGATCCAGGAAAACCGGGTGATGGCGGGCGGCGTGATTCCGGTGAATTTCCACGTCATCTACGACGGCTCGACCGGCAATGTCTCCGACGCTCAGATCGCGGCGCAGATCCAGGTCTTGAACCGCAACTACGCGGGACTGGACTACAACGGGAATCCGGTGGCCGGGGCGCAGAACACGGGTTACACGTTTGTTCTGGCGAGCGTCACCCGAACCAACAGTCGGCAATGGTTCAAGATGACCCCGGGCTCGCGCGTCGAGTCGCAGGCGAAGAACGCGCTCGCGGTCAACTGGACCAGCTCCCTCAACCTGTACACGGCGAAGCCGGGGCAGAATCTCCTCGGCTGGTCGACGTTCCCCTGGGATCTCTCCAGCAACGGCAAGATGGACGGCGTGGTGATCCACTACGCGTCGCTCCCGGGCGGCTCGCTCGCGCCCTACAACCTGGGCGGTACGGCGTCGCACGAGGTGGGGCACTGGGTCGGCCTCTATCACACGTTCCAGGGCGGCTGCGACGGCGGCAACTGCTCCGGTGGCGGCGACCAGGTCTGCGACACGCCGGGTGAGGCTTCGGCCACGTCGGGCTGCCCGAGCGGCAAGGACACCTGCCCCGAGGCGGGTCTCGATCCGATCCACAACTACATGGATTACTCGACGGACGCCTGCTACAACCAGTTCACGCCCGGCCAGGACGTCCGCGCGGACGCCATGATGGCCAACTACCGGCCGCTCATCGGCTCGGCGCGCATCGCCAACGCCGAAGAACTCCCGGTCACCGACTTCCGCGCCACCGAAGCGCACGGCCCCCGCGGCACCGACGCGGGTGACGTGGTCTATCGCTGCGCCACCGACGCCAAGGGCGCGAGCATGAAGGCGCCGAAGAAGTCCGACGTCGACCTCTACATCCAGCAAGGGCGCGTTGCGGCGGGCGGCGTGATTCCGGTCTACGTCCACGTGATCACGAGCGGCTCGAGCGGCAACGTCACCGACGCCCAGATCGCGGCCCAGATCCAGGTGCTCAACCGCAACTATGCCGGGCTCGACTACAACGGCAACCCGGTCGCGGGCGCGGTGAACACGGGCTACACGTTCGTGCTCGCAGGCACCGATCGCACCAGCAACCGCAAGTGGTTCACCATGACCCCGGGCTCGCGCAACGAGAAGCAGGCGAAGGCGACCCTCGCCAGGAACTGGACGAGCGCGCTCAACCTGTACACGGCCTCTCCGGGCCAGAACCTGCTCGGCTGGTCGACCTTCCCCTGGGATCTCTCCGCGAACGGGAACCAGGACGGCGTCGTGGTCCACTACGCGTCCCTTCCGGGCGGCTCGCTCTCCCCGTACAACCTGGGCGGCACCGCCTCGCATGAGGTCGGGCACTGGGTCGGCCTCTACCACACGTTCCAGGGCGGATGCGACGGCGGCAACTGCTCCGGCGCCGGCGATCTCGTCTGCGACACGCCGGGCGAGAACACGGCCACGTCGGGCTGCCCCAGCGGCAAGGACACCTGCCCCGAGGCCGGTCTCGACCCGATCCACAACTACATGGATTACTCGACCGACGCCTGCTACAACCAGTTCACGGCCGGCCAGGACTCCCGCGCCGACTTCATGATGTCGACGTACCGGCCGCTCATCGGCTCGGCGCGACTCGCCAACGGAGCGGGCGCGATCCAGAACGCCCGCGACGTCAACGGCGGCCTCGTCCGCTTCGCCGCGCGGCCCAACCCGTTCAATCCCCGCACCAAGATCGAGTTCGGTCTCGCGCGTGAGGGACGGGCCACGGTGCGCGTGTTCGACATCCGGGGCCGACTGGTCTCGACGGTCGTGGACCGGGTGCTCCCGGCCGGAAACCACAGCTTCGACTTCGACGCAGCGAAGCTCTCCAGCGGGGTCTACTTCATGAGGCTCTCGGCCGACGGCCAGAAGCAGGTTCGCCGCCTGTCGCTGCTCAAGTAGCGAACCATCGGGAATCGTCGGATCCAAGGGGATCCGCGGAGCGGGGCCGGCGCGATCGCCGGCCCCGTTTCCGTTCGGCGCCGTGGTACCCTTGGCGGATGAACGGCTCCCGCTCCCGCGGAGCGATCCGCGTTCGCCCCGGACGCCCCGTCCGGCTCCCCGCGATCGATCCCGATTCCACCGGTGGCTTCTCGGGGAAGGACGCCGCGCGCGCCTCGCTCGAAGAGGATCTCGAGCGCCTGCGCGAGCGGCAGCGGCTCCTCTACGCCGACGGGCGCCATGCCCTTCTCGTCGTGCTCCAGGCGATGGACACGGGCGGGAAGGACGGCACGATCCGCCACGTGCTGAGCGGGCTCAATCCCGTCGCCTGCGTCGTCACCTCCTTCAAGGTTCCGAGCGCCGAGGAGCTGGCCCACGATTTCCTCTGGCGCATCCACCGGGCGGTCCCGCCGAACGGGGTCATCGGAGTCTTCAACCGCTCCCACTACGAGGACGTGCTGGTCGTCCGGGTCCACGAGCTGGTGCCTCCGTCCGTCTGGAAGGGGCGCTACGAGCAGATCAATCAGTTCGAGCGGATGCTGAGCGAGAACGGCGTGCGGATCGTGAAGATCTACCTCCATATCTCCAAGGCGGAGCAGAAGCGAAGGCTGCAGCAGCGATTGGACAACCCGGAGAAGAACTGGAAGTTCTCCGAGGCCGACCTCGCGGAGCGGAAGCTCTGGGGGGACTACATGGCTGCCTACGAGGATGCGATCAACCGCTGCTCGACCGACGTCGCTCCCTGGCACGTGGTGCCGGCGAACGTGAAGTGGGCGCGCGACGCCATGGTCGCCCGCCTGCTCCGCGACACCATGGACTCGATGAGTCTTCGCCGGCCCAAGGTATCGCGCAAGATCGCGAGGCAGAAGATCCGCTGACTCGGCCGCAATTTAGAGCGGCCGTCGCTACCAGCCGCCGTGCTCCGCGGTCTTCCCCTTTTCCGCCGCTTCGATCGCCTCCTCCAGCTCGGTCGCCTCGGCGCTCTGCTTCTCCTTCAGCCAGGCCAGCTGCTCCTTCGCTTTCGCGATGTCGCCCGACATCAGATACGCCTCGCCCAGGTACTCGTGCGCCTCGTCGTAGTCGGGCTTCAGCTGGAGCGCCTTGTCGTACGCGGCGAAGGATCGCTTGAGGTCGCCCGTCTTGCGCGAGCAGAACCCGACCATGTTCCACGCTTCGAAGTAGGTGGGATCGAGCTTGGTCGCCTGGTCGTAGCGCTTCAGCGCCTTCCCGAACTTCTTGTTCGCGTCCTTCGGCTTGTTGTTCTTGAGGTCCGCCTTGCCCGCCTCCGAATCTTCCCACGCTTTCTTGTAGAGGGCTTCGGCCGAGGCCCGTGTCTGAGCCGCCAGGGCCGCCGAATCCGCAGGCGACGAGGGGGTCGAGACCTTGGCCGGTTTGGACGAGGGCGCCGAGCCGAAGGCGAGGGCGCGAGGGGCCGCGAGCGGACCAGCGATCAGAAATGCCGCCGCGATGGGCGCCAAGCTCAAAAAGGACAAAGACTTCCGAGCAATCATGAGATCCTCCGAGACCGGTGGAAAAGGGTTGGACCCCGATCCTACCAAATACCCCGGTGAGCCGGTATTCTGCCCTTGTGCCCCATGAATCGTTCGGCCCGCTCCTTCTCGCGGTCGCGGTCATCCTGGCCGCCGCGACGGCGGGAGGCTGGCTGGCCGAGCGCATCCGGCAGCCGTCCGTTCTGGGGGAGCTCGTCGCCGGCATCGTGCTCGGAAACCTGGGACTCGCGGGCTTCCACGCGCTCGAGCCGTTCCAGACGAACACGTCGCTCGCGGCCCTCGCCGAGCTGGGAGTGATCGTGCTCCTCTTCGACGTGGGGCTGGAATCCACGATCGGCGACATGATGAAGGTGGGGCGTTCCGCGCTCCTGGTCGCGGCGCTCGGCGTGATCGCGCCCTTCTTCCTGGGCTGGGGCGCGGGGGCGTGGCTCCTCCCCGGCCGTTCGACCTACGTCCACGTGTTCCTGGGCGCGGTGCTGACCGCGACCAGCGTCGGCATCACGGCGCGCGTCCTGCGGGACCTGCACCAGACGAAGAGCGAGGAGGCGAAGATCATCCTGGGAGCGGCCGTGATCGACGACGTGCTGGGGCTCGTGATCCTGGCCGTGGTGACCGGGATCATCGCCGCGGCGGCCTCGGGAGCGGGATCGGTCTCCGTGATCGGCATGAGCTGGATCGCGGCCAAGGCGCTCCTGTTCCTCGTGCTCGCCATCGTGCTCGGGTCGCTCATCGCGCGCCACGCGCTCCGCTTCTTCGCGCGGTCGCGCCTTCCCGGGACGCTCCTCACGGGAGGACTCGTGGTCTGCTTCGTCCTCTCCTACCTGGCGGCCGCCGCCGGCCTCGCGCCGATCGTCGGCGCGTTCGCGGCGGGGCTCATCCTCGAGCCCGCGTTCTTCGCCGCGTTCGAGGAGACCCGGCGCGGGCAGACGCTCCGTTCCCTCATCCACCCGATCTCCACGATCCTCGTGCCGGTGTTCTTCGTCCGGACGGGGATGCTCGTGGACCTGCGCTCCTTCGCGAACCCCGCCATCCTCGGCCTCGCGGCCGCGCTCACGGTGGCGGCCTGGGTCGGCAAGCAGGCCTGCATGCTGGGCGTGCCGCGGCGCGGATTGAACCGGCTGGCGGTCGGGATCGGAATGGTCCCCCGCGGCGAGGTCGGCCTCATCTTCGCGAACATCGGAACCGGCCTCGTGCTGGCCGGAGAGCGCATCGTCACGCCGCCGCTCTACGCGGCGGTCGTCATCATGGTCATCGTCACGACGCTCGTCACCCCGCCGGCGCTCCAGTGGAGCTTCCGGCGCGGGGGCGCGGCGCCGGCTCATTGAGGAAGGAGAACCGAAGCGTATGAGATTCCTCGTGCTCGGAGCGGGATATCAGGGATTCGCGGCGGCATTGGATCTGGCGCGCGCGCCGGACGTGGAGGAAGTCGTGATCGCGGACGTGGAGGGAGCCCGCGCGCGCAAGGCGGCGGAGCGGCTCTCGGGCTCCCGCGCGGCCGTGCGGGCCGAGGTGCTCGACGTGGCGAACGAGCCGCGCCTGACCGACAGGCTGCGCGGCTACGACGTGGTGATCTCGGCCGTCCCCTACTTCCTGAACCTCACGCTCACGCGCGCGGCGATCGACGCGGGGGTTTCCTTCTGCGATCTGGGCGGGAACACCGACCTGGTGCGGGAGCAGGAGGCGCTGGACGAGCGGGCGCGCGACGCCGACGTCACGATCGTCCCCGACTGCGGCCTCGCTCCCGGCATGGCGAACGTGCTCGCCACGGCCGGCATCGGGCGGCTGGACCGCGCCGACGAGGTCCACATCCGGGTCGGCGGCCTGCCGCTTCGCCCCCGTCCTCCGCTCGACTACATGATGGTCTTCTCGATGTACGGGCTCCTGAACGAATACCTGGGCTTCGCCACCGCCCTCCGCGGGGGAAAGCGGGTCGAGGTCGAGACGCTGACCGAAGAGGAGACACTCACCTTCCCGAAGCCGGTGGGCACGTGCGAGGCCTTCGTGACGCTGGGCGGCACCTCCACCATGCCCTGGACGTTCGAGGGGAAGGTGAAGACCCTGGACTACAAGACGGTGCGCTACCCCGGCCATGCGGCGCGGATCCGGCTGCTCCGCGACCTCGGGCTCCTCGAGACGACGCCGGTCCCCGTGGAAGGGGTCCCGGTCTCGCCTCGGTCGCTCTTCGCGGCCGTCGTGGAGCCGCTCCTCACCTTCCCGAACGAGCCGGACGTGGTCGTGATGCGCGTGACGGTGAACGGCGTGAAGGACGGCAAGCGGCGGGAGATCTCCTTCGAGATGCTGGACGCGATGGACATGAAGCGCGGCGTGAGCGCGATGATGCGGACCACGGCCTATCCGACGACGGCGGCCGCGCTCATGATGGCGCGCGGCGAGGTCCCCTTCCGCGGCGTGGCCGCCATGGAGCGGGCGATCCCGGCCGAGGCGTTCCTCAAGGAGATCGGCAAGCACGAGCTCAAGATCACCGTCCGGGAGAAGACCCTCGCGTCGCCTCGCGGACGCGCGAACGGAGCGGGCGCCCGAGCGCGGAAGCCAGCACGTCCGACGCGGCCGAAAGCTTCGCGGGGTCGAGCGAAACCGAAGCGCCGGAGCGCGTGAGCGCCCAGAGGAGGTCCTCGGTCGCCACGTTCCCCGCAGCCCCGGGGGCGAAGGGGCATCCGCCCACCCCGCCGGCCGAGGCGTCGAAGATCGTGATGCCGCGGTCGTAGGCCGCGAGCGCGTTCGCCACGGCGGTGCCGTAGGTGTCGTGGAAGTGCATCGCGAGCGCGTCCTGGGGTGCTGTGTCGAGGAGCGCGTCGAGCAGGGCGTGCACCTCGGCGGGCACCGCTTTTCCGATCGTGTCGCCGATCGAGATCTCCTCCACGCCCAGGTCGAGGAGCTGCCTCACGACCGGCACCACGGCCTTGGGCTCGATCCTTCCTTCGTAGGGACACCAGAACGCCGTGGAGACGTAGCCGCGCACCGGGAGCTTCGCCTCCTTGGCGCGCAGGACGACCGGCCGGAAGCGCTCGATCGACTCGGCGATGGTGGCGTTGATGTTCTTCCGGTTGAAGGTCTCCGAGGCGGCGGTGAACACCGCGATCTTCCCCACTCCCGCCGCGAGCGCGCGGTCCAGCCCGCGCTCGTTGGGCACGAGCGCTGCGTAGAGGATCCCCTCGCGGCGCCGGATACCCCGCAGCACCGCCTCCGCATCCTGCAGCTGAGGGACCCGGTCGGGAGCGACGAACGCCGTGGCCTCGATCTCATCGTAGCCCGCCTCCGAGAGCGCGTCGATGAAGGCGATCTTCGACTCGGTCGGAATGGGGCGGCTCTCGTTCTGCAGTCCGTCGCGCGGTCCGACCTCCACGATCCGGACGTTCACGGCCCCTCCCTGTCCCCGCCGGCGACCGGCGCTGCGGGAGCGATCCGCGCGAGCAGCTGCCCCAGCTCGACCCGGTCGCCCGGGGCGCACGCCACGTCGCGCACGACGCCCGACGCGGGCGCCGACACCTTGAACTCCATCTTCATCGCCTCGATGGTGAGCAGGAGGTCTCCCTCCCGCACTGTCGCCCCGGCGCGCGCCTCCACGGCGGCCACGCGGCCGGTCATCGGCGCGAGCACCTCACCCGAGTCGTCCGCGTCCACGCGCTCGCCGGCGTGGCGATGCAACGTCTCGAAACGGTAGAGCCTCCCCTCCAGAGCGACCCAGATCCCGCGCGCGTCGCGCGCCGTGGCGGCGCGAAGGGTGCGACCGCCGATGGCGAGGTCGATCCACGCTCCCTCGCGCGCGATCACGGCCTCCACGCGGCGCTCCCCGGTCTCGAGCACCGCGTGGTCCCCCTTCCGCGAGATGCGGGCCTCCACGGGGAGCCCGTTCCAGCGGAGCGCCACGGCGCGGCTCACGCGCGCCCCCAGGAGCCGAGGAGGCGCCACGGCGACCAGCGGTCGGCGTCGTCCCGCTCGCCGGGGCCCGCCGACCGCGGGGGCGCGGACAGCGCGATCGAGGCGGCGAGGACCGCCTCGTCGGGCGGCGCTTCGGGGCCGGGCCAGCGGCGCGACTCGATCGTGCGGGTGAAGGTCCGGCCCGTGCGGAACGCCTCGTCCTCGAGCAGATCGAGCAGGAACCCCTGGTTGGTCACGAGGCCGAGGAGGGCCGTGTGGCGCAGCGCCGCGATCAGGCGCGTCCGGGCCTCCTCGCGCGTCGCCCCGTGGGCGATCACCTTGGCGAGGAGCGAATCGTAGTGCGCATGAATCGTCTGCCCCTCGGCGATTCCGGCATCCACGCGGACCCCCGGCCCCGTGCCCCACGACAGGAGGAGAATCCTTCCGGTCTGCGGCACGAAGCCGTGGTAGGGATCCTCCGCGTTCAGCCGCGCCTCGATGGCGAATCCCTCCGGCCGGCCCGGATGCGGAAGCCCGCCGCCCGCGGCGATCTCGACCTGCGCGCGGACCAGGTCCAGCCCGAAGCGCATCTCGGTGACCGGATGCTCCACCTGGAGTCGCGTGTTCACCTCGAGGAAGTAGAACGCGCCGTCGGGACCGAGCAGGAACTCCACCGTGCCGGCGCCGGCGTACGCGGCGTCCTGGGCCAGGTGGACCGCGGCCTCCTCCATCGCGGCGCGCCGCTTCGCGTCCACCGCGGGAGAGGGGGATTCCTCGATCACCTTCTGGTAGCGGCGCTGGAGACTGCATTCGCGCTCGCCCAGCGCGATCGCGTCCTTGCCGTCGCCCAGGATCTGGATCTCGACGTGGCGCGCGGGCTCGACCAGCTTCTCCACGAAGAGCCGGTCGTCCCCGAACGCGGCCGCCGCCTCGCGCCGCGCGCTCTCGAACGCCGCGTCCAGGTCTCCGGCCGAATCCACGCGGCGCATGCCGCGCCCGCCGCCTCCGCCGGCCGCCTTGAGCAGCACCGGGTAGCCGATGCGGTCCGCTTCCGCGCGCGCGCCCGCCGCGTTCTCGATCCCCTCCACCCCGGGCACCACCGGCACGCCGCATCGCGCGGCGGAGCGGCGCGACGATACCTTGTCGCCGAGGCGCTCCATGCTCTCCGGGGAGGGCCCGATGAAGACGACGCCGGCGTCGCGGCAGGCGCGGGCGAACGGCGCGCTCTGCGAGAGAAATCCGTAGCCGGGGTGGATGGCGTCGGCGCCGGTCGAGCGCGCGGCCTCGAGGAGGGCTGTGGCGTTCAGATAGGAATCGGCCGGAGACGCCGGCCCGAGGCGCACCGACTCGTCCCCCGCCTCGGCGTGGGGCGCCGCGCGGTCGGCGTCGGAGTAGACCGTGACGGAGGGGATCTCCATCGCGCGGAGGGTGCGGCAGACGCGGAGCGCGATCTCGCCGCGGTTGGCGATCAGGACCTTACGGAACACGGCGCACCGGAGTTCGGAGCGGGTGCGCGGCCGCGCGGGAGGAGCGCGTCACTTCTTCCAGGCGGGACGGCGCTTCTCGAGGAAGGCCGAAAGCCCCTCCTGCCCCTCCGGCGAGGCGCGGAGCTCGGCGATCGCGCGCACCGAGTTCTCGATGGCGAGATCGCGCGAGAGCGCCGTGTTCTCGCGAATGAGCCGCTTGGCCTCGGCGACCGCGCGCGGTCCGTTTCCCGCGATCGCCAGAACCAGCCGCTCGACCGCGGCGTCGAGTCCGGCGGCCGGAGCGATCTCGTGCACCAGCCCCATCGCTCGCGCGGTCTCGGCCTTGAAGATCTCCCCCGTGAGGAACCACCGGCGCGCGGCGGCCACGCCGATCTTGGGGAGCACGAACGCGGAGATGACGGCCGGGGCGATGCCGAGCCGAACCTCGGTGAATCCGAAGTCGGCCGCGTCGGACGCCACCACGACGTCGCAGCAGGCGATGAGCCCCATGCCGCCCCCGAGGCAGGCGCCGTTCACGCGGGCGATCGTCGGGATCGGAAGCTCGTCCAAGGCGAGCATCATCTTGGCGAAGCGGAACGCGTCTTCTTCGTTCTCGTCGCGCGTATAGCGGATGCTCCGGCGCATCCAGTTCATGTCGGCGCCGGCGCAGAACGCGGTCCCCTCGCCGGTCAGCACCAGCAGGCGTGGCGCCGTGCCGCCGTCGCTCCGGAATTCCTCGCGTAGGACCCCGAGCGCGGCGGTGATCTCGCCGATCAGCCCCTCGTCGAACGCGTTCCGCACCTCGGGGCGCGTGAGCGTGAGGCGCGCGATCCCGGCCTCGACGTCCAGCCGAACCTTGGGCGAGTCGGGCGTGGCGCTCACGCTACATCCGGTAGACGGGGGCGAGCCCGCGGGTGACCGGCGCGTTCAAGGCCGCCGAGAGCGCCAGTCCCACCGCCGCGCGCGTCTCGGCCGGATCGATCACGCCGTCGTCCCAGAGCTGGGCGGTCGCGTAGTAGGGGCTCCCCTCGCGCTCGTACTTCTCGAGCACGGGGTCGGCGATGGCGGCCGCGTCGGCGTCGCTGAGCGTCTTCCCCTCGCGCGCCAGCTGGTCGCGCTTCACCTGGACCAGGACGGAGGCCGCCTGCTCCGCCCCCATCACCGAGATCCGCGAATTGGGCCACGTGAAGAGGAAGCGGGGCCGGTAGCCGCGGCCGCACATCGCGTAGTTGCCGGCGCCGTGCGAGGCGCCGATCAGCACCGTGATGCGCGGCACCTCGGCCGTCGCCACCGCCTGCACCATCTTGGCCCCGTCCTTGGCGATCCCGCCCGCCTCGTAGCGCTTCCCCACCATGAACCCGGTGATGTTCTGCAGGAAGAGGAGCGGGATCCGCCGCTGCGCGCACAATTCGACGAAGTGAGCCCCCTTGAGCGCGCTCTCGGAGAAGAGCACGCCGTTGTTCGCGACGATGCCGACCGGATATCCCAGCCACCGGCCGAAGCCGCAGACCAGGGTGGCGCCGTACTCGCGCTTGAACTCGTGGAGGCGGCTCCCGTCGAGGAGCCGGGCCAAGAGCTCGCGGACGTCGTAGGGCCGCCGCGTGTCGGGCGGGAGCACGCCGTAGATCTCCTCCGCCGGATAGAGGGGATCTTCCGGCTCGGCGAGGTCGAGGTCCACGCGCTTCACGGTGCCGAGCCGCTCGACGGCGTCGCGGAGGATGTGGAGCGCCTCCTCCTCGTTCGCGGCCATGTGGTCGGTCACCCCGCTCTGGCGGGTGTGCACCTCGGCGCCCCCCAGCTCCTCGGGCGTCACCTCTTCACCGGTCGCCGCCTTCACCAGCGGCGGCCCGCCCAGGTAGATCGTCCCCGTGCCCCGCACGATGACGTTCTCGTCCGACATCGCGGGCACATAGGCGCCGCCCGCGGTGCACATGCCGAGGACGGCCGCGAGCTGCGGAATCCCCGCCGCGGACATGATCGCCTGGTTGTAGAAGATCCGGCCGAAGTGCTCCTTGTCGGGGAAGACCTCGGCCTGGAGGGGCAGGAACACGCCCCCCGAGTCGACGAGATAGATCGCCGGGAGCCGGTTCTCCAGCGCGATCTCCTGGGCCCGGATGTGCTTCCGGATCGTGATCGGATAGTACGTGCCGCCCTTCACCGTCGCGTCGTTGGCAACGATCATGCACTCGCGTCCCGAAACGACGCCGACCCCGGTCACGATCCCTCCCGAGGGCACCTCGTCGCCGTACATCCCGCCCCCCGCCAGCGCCGACAGCTCGAGGAAGGGGGTGTCGGGATCGAGCAGCCGCTCGATCCGCTCGCGCGCCAGGAGCTTGCCGCGGCTCTTGTGGAGGGAGACCGCCTGCTCCGAGCCGCCCCTTTTTGCCGCCGCATGGCGCGCGCGGAGGTCGGCGGCCAGGGCCTCGTGATGCTTCCGGTTCTGCTGGAATTCCTCGCCCGACGTCTTGAGGTGACTCCGGAGGACGCTCATGGAGCCGTGACTGTAACCGCCAAACCCGCTTCGGGAAAGGGGGAACGGCCGCCCCGAATTGGGGTCGAGAAGGGGGCCGGGAGTGCCGATGGTTTGCGAGGTCGGAACACGCCCGGGGGGAGGCAGGAAACGGTGGCACTACGAGCCGAATCGGAAGCGTCGCAGCGCCAGTTCGACCGGAGGACCTGGGGCATCCTGGGCCTTGCGATCCTCGTCATCCTGGCGTTCACCGCGACCATTCCCTCGCTCTACATGGGTCTCGTTCGCTCCGGGTTCCTCGGCGACAGGCTGCCGCCCGGGGGCGGGTGGGTGCTCCTCGTCGGACTCATCGGGCTGACCGCGCTCTTCTGCCTCTACATGGTGCACCAGCAGCTCTCGATCAACCGGCTCCGGGAGCGGATGGTGCGCGACCAGATGGAGCTGGAGCAGTCGCGGGGCCGCCTGGCCGAGCTGACGTCGCTCTTCCAGCTGGGCAACAGCCTCCACATGGAGCTGCCGCTCGAAACCATCCTCGAGATCACCGTGCGACGCGTCGCCTCCACGCTCCACTCCCACGACGTGACGCTCTTCCTCTACGAGCCCGATACGAAAGCGCTCTCGGCCAAGGCCGCGTTCGGCCTGACCCCGCACGAGCCGGAGCCGGACGTGGCGCTGGGAGAGGGCGCCGTCGGGTGGGCGGCGCGCCACCGCGAGCCGATCTTGATGTCGGCCCGCGAGCGGGACGCGCGCTTCGCCGAGTTCTTCGCCGCGCACCCCGACGTGGGCTCGGCGCTCTTCCTGCCGATCGCGCTGGAGTCGAAGACGTTCGCGGTGCTCCAGGTCTGTCGCGCCGTCCGGGCGGAGGCCTTCCGCCTGGAGCACCGGGACATCGGCCAGCTCTTCGCGGAGAACGTGGCGTCGGTGCTCGACCGCGCGATCGTGATGGACCGGCTTCGCCGCGCGACCTCCGCGGTGGCGGCGGCCGCCCTGCCGGGTCCGGACGGTCATGGCGGAGCGTTCCACGACAGCTTCCTCGGCGCCGCGGCGGCCGAGCTCAAGTCCCCGCTCACGGCGATCGTGGCCTACTCCGAAGTGCTGGACCAGAACGACCGGAAGATGACCCCCTCGATGCGGGCGGAGTTCACCGGCCGCCTCCGGAGCGAGGCGCAGCGGATGATGGCGCTGGTGGACGACGTGCTCGACCTGGTGCGGCTGGATCTGGGCCGCTACGTCCTGGAGCTGCGCGTGACCAACGTGAACGACGTGGCGCGTGGAGCGATCGAGGCGGTCCGGGCTCAGGCCGACGCGAAGCAGATCGAGCTGGAGCTCTCCGTGGACCGGAGGGTCCCGAATCAGCATCTCGACCCCGCCAAGGTGCGGCAGTCGATCGCGAACGTGCTCCGGAACGGCATCCGATTCTCCCCGATGAAGAGCCGGATCCGCGTCGCGACCTGGCTGCGCGACGACGGCGTCGTCGTCGAGATCAAGGACTCCGGGCCCCCGGTCGCGCCGGAATCGGCCACGTCGGTCTTCGAGCTGGAGAGCGCGGTGAACGAGGAGTGCAAGCGCTGCAAGGACGGCCTCGGCTTCGGGCTCCACCTGGCCAAGCGGTTCGTGGAGCTGCATGGCGGAAGCGTGAGCGCGGGAACGGACGCCGCGAGTGGGGGCGCGGCGTTCTGGCTGACCCTGCCGGCCGGCGAGGACCTCTCCAACGTCGTGGGCGGCGACCCCTTCGCCGGAGAGCTGGCGAAGAGCTAGGCAAACGCTAGGCGGGGCCCGTTCCCATCCCGCCGGCCCGGCCGCGATCGCCGGCGCTTCGCGCCCGCGCGTTCCTCCCGAGCGCGGCGTGCACCATCGCAAGCTCCCCCACGTTCTCCAGGGTCACCATCCCCACGACGCGCCCTCCCTCCATCACGAGCAGCGCGGGGCAGCCGCTCCGATCGATCCGCTGGAAGACGTCCTCGAGGTACTCGCGCGGATGCGCGGTGCCGCAGTCCCGCCGCGCCACGTCCCCCACGGCGCGGTCGCGCGGACCGTGGGCCAGAGCCGCCATCAGGTCGCGGCGGGTCAGGATGCCGACGGGGGGCGACCCGTCGAAGGCTCCGAGCACCGGGAAATCCTGCTGGTCGCCCGACAGGAGCAGCTCCACGGCGCGCGTGAGCGGCTCGTCGGCGCGGAGGGTGCGGAAGTCGCGGATCATCGCGCGCGAGACCGGGACGCCGGCGAACGCCGTACGCATCTGGGCCATCGACGACTCCTGCCCGGCCGCCAGGAAGACGAACAGCGCCACCAGAGGCAGGAGCAGGTTGTGCTGGTTGATGCCGATCACCGCGAGCAGGACGGCGAGGATCTGCCCCACGGATGCCGCGATCTGGGTGGCGCGCACGTAGTCGAGCCGCGTGGCGAGCACGGCCCGGAGCACGCGGCCGCCGTCCATCGGGAACGCCGGAATCAGGTTGAAGAACAGGATCATGACATTGACGAGGAACAGCTCGGCCACGAAGCCGCCCGGGCCCTCGAGGGGAGGATTTCCGGAGAGCACGTTCCAGACCGGGTTGAGGAACGCCGCGATGCGGCGCGCTTCCGCGGGCCAGGCCGCGGCCAGCACGCCGAAGAGAAGACCCGCCAGGCCCAGCGTCACCGCCGGCCCCGCGATCGCCACGAGGAATTCGTGGAGGGGTCGCTCGGGAATCCGCTCGAGCCGCGCGACGCCTCCGATCGGAAGCAGCGTGATGTCGCGGGTGCGGATCCCGTAGCGGCGGGCGGTCAGCGCGTGCCCGAATTCGTGCAGCACGATGCAGGCGAAGACGGCCAGGAGGAGCAGCGCGGCCTCGATCGCCGGCGCGACCCCCTGTCCTTCGGCCAGGACGCCGAAAACGATCCACCCGATCAGCAGGAGGAACGTCGCGTGGATCCGGATGGGGATCCCCGCGATCCTCGCGATCTGCCAGGACCAGCGCACGCCGCGTGTTCGCCCGAGCGCGCTAGGCTCCGGCGGCGCTCCCCGCGGATCCCGGCAGGCCGGCCGCCGGGCCGGAGGGCGCCGGACCCAGCCAGCGCGCCAGCCAGTCGCGCACCTCGCGATTCCAGAGCAGGGAGTTCCGGGGCTTCAGGATCCAGTGGTTCTCGTCGGGGAAGAAGACGAGGCGCGCGTCCACGCCCTTCGCCTTGTAGATGTTGTAGACCGCCATCGCCTGATTGTGCGGCACGCGGAAGTCGCGCTCGCCGTGGATCACGAGCATCGGCGTCATGAACCCGCTCGCGAAGCGGGCGGGATTCCACCGGTCGATGGCCTCGAGGCGGTCCCAGGGCTCCCCGCCGTACGACTGATGCCGGCCCTGCGTCACGTCGCTCCCGTACTCGGCCAAAAGGTCGAAGACGCCCGCGTGGTTCACGAGACAGCGGAACCGGTCGGTCTGCCCCGCGATCCAGCAGACGAGGTACCCGCCGTAACTCCCGCCCGTCGCCGCCATGCGCTGCGCGTCCACGAACCCCGCCTCGATCAGCGTGTCGGTCGCTTTCATGATGTCGGTATAGGGCCTGTCGCCGTGGCCCCCCTGGATGCAGGCGGCGAACTCCTGCCCCCAGGAGGTCGAGCCGTGGAAGTTCACCGACGCGACGACGTACCCCGGCGCCGCGAAGGCGTGCAGGTTCCACCGGAAGTGGAAGTTGTCGCCCGCGATCCCGTGCGGTCCGCCGTGGATCACGTGCACGAGCGGCCACTTCTTCGAGGCGTCGAATTGGGGCGGAAGCACGACGTACATCTGCACCGGCTCCCCGCCGGCCCCCTCGAACTCCATCGTCCGCACTTCGCCCCAGGCGATCTCCGACAGGAGCGGCGCGTTGAACGCGGTGTGGCGCCGGAAGTCGCTGCCGTCGGGCAGGCAGGAGCACGCCTCGGCGGGCTCGGTGATCGTCTGGAGCGTGAACGTGACGCGACCGCTGGGTCCGGTGGCGAGTCCCGCCGCCGACCCACCCTGCAGAATGACGCGCGGCGTTCCACCGCCCGGCGCCATCGCAAAGAGCGACACGCGGCCCTCGTCCTCGCACTCGAGGATGAGCGTCCCGTCCGGCGCGAACTCCCACGCCGACGGGGAGCGGTCCCACCCTTCGGCCAGCGGCGCGTGCGTCCCCGCCTCACGGTCGTAGCGCATGAGCCGCACGCGGTCCGCGTAGAAGTACGGGTCTTTCTGGGCGCCGTAGACGATGGAGCGCCGGTCCGGAGCGTAGCGGGGCCGGTGCATGTCGGCCGGGTAGCCCTGGGGCACCCCTTCGGGCGTGAGGCATCGTAGGGCGCCGCCTCCGACGGGCACCGTGAAGAGCGCCCAGCGCAGGAGATGGTGCGGCGGCCGGCTGGAATTGGCGACGAAAGCGATCTCCGAGCCGTCCGGAGCGACGTCGTACTGCCCCGAGGGCTCCATGAAGTCGAACCAGCCCGTTCCCGCGGGCGTCAGGTCGGTGAGGGCGCGCGTGGCCAGATCGAGAACGAAGAGGTGCGGGACTTCCCCGCCGGTCAGCCAGCGGTCCCAGTAGCGGTAGAGGCGGTTCTCGGTCACGTGCGCCTTGACCGGATCCTTCGCGCGCTTCTCGAGAAGGTCCTTCGTTCCCTCGGGCGTCGGCGCCTCTTCGAGGAGCATGGCCCCGAACACGATCCGTCTTCCGTCCGGGAGCCAGCGGGGGTCGAAAACGCCGAGCGGCATGTCGGTCAGCCGCTCCGGCTCGCCGCCGTCCAGCGGCATGACGTGGACCTGGGCGCGCTCCTCCCCGACCGAGCGGGGGAAGAGGAGCCGCGTTCCGTCCGGGGAGTAGACGGCCTCGCCCGCGTTCGCCTCTTCCGAGGTGAGCGGGCGTGGCGCGCCTGCGGAGGGAATCAGCCACAGCCGCGTGCGGCCGCGGTTCTTGTCGAGATCGAACGACGTGACCGGAACGACGATCGCGCTGCCGTTCGGCGCCGAGGCAGGCGTGCCGACCCGCTGGATGCGCCAGAGGTCTTCGGCGCTGAAGCGGCGCCCGTCGGGGTTCTTCGCGGGGTAGAGAACGGTTGCTGTACGGGACTGACGCTCGGCGAGATGCAAGGCGCTCCTCCCAAGAACGAGCAGATGAGCCCGAAATCGGCTGGGGAGATACGAACTTCCATTCTACGGCCGCCGTGCGCCGGGGGGAAGGGTGGGCTGAAAACGAAAGAAAGCGGGGTCGGCCGCTCCCCACGGCCGGACCCCGCTCCTCGGCGACGCCCGTCAAGCGGGCGCCGTTTCGATCGGCTTCGATGTCAGCGCTGCTTCGTACAGATAAACGGCCGGCATGCCCAAAGCGCACGCGGAATCTTCGGGAACCAGCAGGCCGCGGGCTACGGGCGGGGCGGCGCCTCGAGCCGGATCCTCCATAGACCCGCGCGACCCGACCGGAACGCCTCGCTCGAGCGAAGCCGGTCCAGGATGGCGGCCATCTTCCCGGTGACCGGTACTGCCTTCGTGCCGCCGATGCCGCGCGTGGCGAGTCCGGGGGGCGAAAGCGCTTGCGGTGTATCGCTGTCGGCGCCGGAGCGGGGCACGTCGCGAAGCATCGACTCGAGCCAGGGAAGCCTCGTGAGCGACGTGATCAGCGCCACGGTCTCGCGCCCGTTCTCCGAGTCGACCGCCCACGCGCGAGCCCGGGCCCCGCTCCCGTCCGGCAGGACCTGGCTCGTCGCCGGAGCGATCGGGTTCCGCGCCCGATAGCCCGGAAGCGGAAAGAGCACGCAGTCGTTCCCGGCTTCGTCCTCGTCGAGGACGTAGCAGGTCACGGGATCGGGGCCGGTCTCGATGGAGAGGGAGAGCGCATCACCGGAGCCGATCGTCGTGCCGTCGGCGAGCGGCTCCCTTCCAACCTCGGAGATTCGGTAGAGGACGGGCATGGCTTCGAGTCCGGCCGGCGCCCGGCTCGCCGGCGGAACCGGCGATTCGACCACTCCGGAGGGCGCGGCCCCGGGCGCGCCGGACATGACGGCGGTCGCGGCGATGGCGGGCGCCGTCTCGTTCCTCTGGTATCGGTGCGCCAGCCACGGAATGCCCCACTGCGAAATTCCCGTCGCGACGACCGCGGAGATCACGGCGCACGCCGCGAGCGCGAGGGCCATGGAGTCGCGCCCCGGCGGGCGATAGCTCTCCGCGGGCGCGCGCTTCACCGGCAGCGTGGGATCGAGCGCGGCCCGGAGCTCCTGGGCCATGGCGTTCGGTCCGGCTTGGCGGCGGGCGGGTTCGGGCTCGAGCGCGCGGTCGATCGCGGCGGCCAACGCGCGCGGCACGCCGGGCCGTATTTCCAGAAGCGGCGACGGTCCGCGCCCGAGCGCGAGCAGGAGGTCGCGGGGCGAATCGGCGAGGAACGGATAGCGGCCGGTGAGGAGACGATAGAGCAGGACGCCGAGCGAGTAGACGTCGGAGGCCGGCGTCGGCCGCGAGCCGCGCAGGACTTCGGGCGCCACCGAGAGGAGCGAGCCGCACCCCGAGCCCGCGCCCTTCTCGTCGAAGCGATCGTCCATCGCGCCGAAATCGGCGAGGACGACGCGCCCCCCCTCCTCGCGGAGGACGTTCTCCGTCTTCACGTCCGTATGGATCAGCCCTGCGGCGTGGATCGCGGAGAGCGCGCTGCAGAGCTCGACCCCGATCCGCGCGGTCTCTTCGGGAGCGAACGGCCCGTCCGACTCGAGGAGCTCCTCCAGGGTGCGGCCGCGCACCAGCTCGGTCCAGATGCCCGCGCGCCCCTCCCGCACGGCCACGCCGTACACGGTGAGCACGCCCGGGTGCCGCACGCGCGCCAGTCGGCGGGCCTCCTCGAGGAACTCCGGCACGCCGGCCACCGCGCGCGGAGGGTCGCGCAGCACCTTGAGCGCCACGTCGCGCTGCAGCGAGCGATCGAAGGCGCGGAAGACCTGCCCATACGAGCCCGCGCCGATCTGCTCCAGGATCCGGAGCGGTCCCCACTTGGAATCGGTCGCCAGCAAGGGCGCGTGCAGGGTGGCCCGAATCTCCTCGGCCCCCTTGCCGTAGTCGCGAAACACCGAGTCGATCAGCTCGAACGATCGGATGCGGGCCGCGTCGGGATCCGACGATTCCATCCGCTTCCAGTCGATCTCGGCGCCGTCGGCGACGGCGGCCGCAAGGTGCAGCGTATCCGGGGGGTTCGCTTCGCTCATGGGAGCATCCGGATTGCCGCCGCCAGCCGTTCAATCGCCCGCGTCACGGCCATCCGCGCGGCATTGGGCGTCGAGAACCCCAGCTCGACTGCGATCTCGGCGTTGGTAAGACCCATCTCGCGCATCACGATCAGCTCCTGCTCGCGCGGCGTGAGGCTCGCCAGCGCCCGCTCGTACCGTTCCCTGCGTTCCTTGCCTTCGTACTCCTCGTCGGGCCGCAGCGCGGAATCGGGATAATCCCCATCCAGCTCCGCGCTCGGCTTGCGGCCCATCCACCGGCGGTTCATCGAGACGACTTCGTTCTTGAGGATCTCGTGCAGATATCCCAGGAACGAGCCCTGGTGCCTGTAGACGAACCTGTCCAGGGAGTGAAACGCCTTGGAGAAGCAAATGTGCACAACGTCCCGCGTTTCATTTTGACCGCGTGCGGAGGCGCAGAGTCTTCCGTGGGCCCATCGCATGAGTGGCATGTGGTAGCGCTGGAACAGCAGATCGAAGGCGCGCTGATCGCCGGCCCGCGCGCGCTCGAGGAGGGTGCGCGTGGGGTTCAGGGCCTGGCCGTCGCCGTCCTGGCTCGAGGGGAGCACCATGACGACTTTTCCTCAACGAGGAGATCCGAGCGTAGGGGGCTTACAAGGGGCTGATTATACAGAAGTTACGGCGGATTTCAAGCCGGAAAGAGCCCTGCCGCACCGCGATTTTGCGGCGCGGCAGGGCGGACAGGGCTAGAAGCGAAGGACCGCGGCGATCGGCCGGTCCGTCGGAAGCTCGGTTTGGGGCAGCACGTAGATTTCGGCGCCGCGCTTCCAGGCCTCTTCGCAGACGTCGTCCAGCAGGTCGGCATTGGCATGGCCGTTCGGACCCTGGAGCAGCGTGACCTCCCCGGTTTCCCGGTCGAGGCGGCCCCAGGTGTCCCCGTTCTCCGCGGCGAGGACCGAGCGCACGCGCCCCTGGACGACGGCGGCCGCCACCGGCTCGACGCCGTCCAGCGCCAGTCCCTTCGGCGCGAGCGAACGGTACCGGTCCACCCACTCGGCCACGCGGCGCTCCCGCTCGCGGGTCACGATCGGCCACGCCGCGGCGTGGATCGTCTCGCCGTTCGTGCGATCGAAGTTCCCCTCCAGACCCTCCTCGAGCAGGTGCGGATAGGTGTTCGCCTCCTTGTAGATCGGCCGGTAGTACTTCACCGCCGCCAGGATCAGGGGCGTCCGCTCCTGACGCAGGTACTCGTGGAGGCCCTTGTCCACGGCACGGAAGAACTTGAGCAGGGTCTCCTTCTGGTCCTCCTTGCCGGGACCGCGGCCGTGGTAGGCGCGTCCCCCGAACCCGCCGCCGTGCACGACGACGCCGCGCTGGTGCTCGTCCAGCTCGCTCGCCCCGAGCGCGGCGCTCAGGTCGGCGGGGAGCGCCTGCAGCTCGACCGGCTCGGCGCCGAAGGAGCTGCCGTGGTAGAGGGTGACCGCGTTCTGGCTGATGGCGAGCACGTAGTAGCGCGAATTCGATCGCAGAAACCGGAAGAGCGGCTTGGTGTGGAACGTGTCGGCGACGACGACCGTTTCGGGGAGCGGCATCGGGACGCGGAACGCGGCCACATAGGAGGGCGCCGCGTAGACGGCGAGGCCGTCGAGCGCGTGCTCCCAGACTTCGGAATCGTCGAGGAGGCGTCGCATGGGATCGAGGAGCGTGGCGTGTTCCTTCGCGGATCCGGCCGCGAGCTCGGTTTCCGCCTTGGCCAGCAGGGTCTTGAATTGGATCGGGTCCTGCGTCCACTCGGGATAGCGGCGATGCGTCGCGAGATGGATCGAGACGCAGGGCCGGTCCTGAACGGACAGGAGCTGCTGCAGATCCTCGGCCCGGAACGTCCGGACCGACAGGGAACGGTTGTTGGCTCGAGTCGCCATTCGATTTTCCTATGAAGCGGGTTTCGGCGCTGGAGGCGGCAATGCGCGGGCCTCCACCGCCGATTCGAACCCGCACCGGTTGTGGGTTCCGTCGCAAAAGGGCTTGTTCGACGATTGGCCGCAACGGCAGAGGGTGATCACGGTCCGGCCGGCCAGATCGAACGGGCGCCCATCCTGGTCGACGACCGTGAACTCTCCCTCGATGCGAACCGGGCCGTTGTTGCGAATCGTCACCTTGGCGGGCATGCGCTCCTCCCTGAGGTCGTCGTGATGGCGGCGGGCTTGGCATCGGGGCGCCCGTTGGCCGCCAACCTGGGACCAGTATATACTTCCCGCATGGCTCCCCAGTTCATCTTCACCATGCACAAGGTCGGAAAGGTGCACCCGCCGAACCGCGAGGTGCTCAAGGACATATCGCTGTCGTTCTACCCGGGGGCGAAGATCGGCGTGCTGGGGCAGAACGGCGCCGGAAAGAGCTCGCTCCTCCGCATCATGGCGGGGGTGGATCCCGACTACCTCGGAGAGGCGCGCGCGGCGAAGGGGATCCGTATCGGGTTCCTTCCCCAGGAGCCGGACCTC
The DNA here is from genome assembly GCA_035631035.1 of Candidatus Binatia bacterium. Taxonomy (NCBI): domain Bacteria; phylum Candidatus Binatota; class Binatia (SeqCode); species Binatia bacterium. The sequence continues at coordinate 96,569 of DASQJL010000062.1, forward strand.
GATCCTTCCAAGGACGTGCTCGGAAACGTTCTCGAGGGCGTGGCCGAGACGAAGGGACTCCTGGACCGCTTCAACGAGCTGAATCTGAAGCTGGGCGAGGAGCTGTCGCCCGACGCGATGGAAGCGGTCATGGAAGAGCACGGCCGCGTGATGGCGGCCATCGAGGCGCGCAACGCCTGGGAGCTGGACCGCACGGTCGAGATCGCGATGGACGCGCTCCGCGTGCCCGCCGGCGACACCCCGGTCGCGACCCTCTCGGGTGGCGAGCGGCGCCGCGTGGCGCTCTGCCGCCTGCTGTTGTCGGAACCCGACATGCTGCTCCTGGACGAGCCCACGAACCACCTCGACGCCGAGTCGGTGGCCTGGCTGGAGCGCTATCTCAAGGAGTTCCCGGGCACCGTCGTGGCGGTCACCCACGACCGCTACTTCCTGGACAACGTCGCCGGCTGGATCCTCGAGCTGGACCGGGGGCGCGGGATTCCCTGGGAGGGCAACTATTCCTCCTGGCTCGGCCAGAAGAAGGAACGGCTCGCGCTGGAGGAGAAGATCGAGAGCGCTCGGCAGCGCACGCTGGAGCGCGAGCTGGAGTGGATCCGGATGTCGCCCCGCGCGCGCCAGGCGAAGAGCAAGGCGCGCGTCACCGCTTATGAAGAGCTGCTCGCCCAGGAGACCGAGAAGCGGAGCGAGATCACCGAGATCACGATCCCGCCCGGACCCAGGCTGGGGGGCCTGGTCGTGGAGGCGCGCGATCTCGTGAAGGGCTACGGCGACCGCGCGCTGATCGACGGCCTCTCCTTCACGCTTCCTCCCGGCGGCATCATCGGCGTGATCGGCCCCAACGGGGCCGGCAAGACGACCCTCTTCCGGATGATCGCGGGAAGCGAGAAGCCGGATGGCGGCGCGCTCCGCCTGGGCGATACCGTCAAGATCGCTTACGTCGACCAGTCGCGCGAGGCGCTGGAAGGATCGCGGAACGTCTGGGAGGAGATCTCGGGCGGCGAGGATCTCCTGGACGTCGGCCCCCGCACGATGCCCTCGCGCGCCTACGTCGCCGCGTTCGGCTTCAAGGGCGCCGACCAGCAGAAGCCGGTGAAGAACCTTTCCGGCGGCGAGCGGAACCGGGTGCACCTGGCGAAGCTCCTGCGCTCGGGCGGAAACCTGCTCCTGCTGGACGAGCCGACCAACGACCTCGACGTGGACACCCTGCGCGCCCTGGAGAACGCCATCCTCGATTTCGCCGGATGCGTCGTCGTGATCAGCCACGATCGCTGGTTCCTCGACCGCATCGCGACCCACATGATCGCGTTCGAAGACGACGGCGACGTCGTCTGGTTCGAGGGAAATTTCCAGGACTACGAGGCCAACCGCCACATGCGCCTCGGCGCCGCCGCCGACCAGCCGCACCGGCTCAAGTACAAGAAGCTGGTGCGGGAGTGATGCGCGCGCGCCCGGCGCAAGCCGGACGCGCGGTCGCACGGCTGGCGCAAGCCGGACGGACGGTCGCGCGGCTGACGACTGCTGCGCTCCTCCTCGTCACGGGAGCCGCGTGGGCGGGCGGCCTGCCGGCGCCAACCCGCCGGGCCACGAAGCTGCCCCCAAGTGTGGTCCGTGCGGCTCAGAACCCCGGACTGCGCGCGATCACTTCGCCTCGCTCCTTCGACTTCGTTCGTGACATCGGCCTGGTCGAAGGCGAACGCAAGGACAGTCTCTGGCTGATGATCGCCGATTCGACGCTCGCGGCTGGCGATTCCCTGACGCTGATCTCCGACGAACCCAATCCCGACCCGGACACCTACGTCGCCATCATCGGTGCCGCGGTGAAGGAGCCGCTGTCCAACATTCCGCGAGAGTTGTATGGCAAAGCCGTCCCGGAACCCGGGGATCGCTTCTATCGGCTGGCCACGCCCGCGGGCGCCCTGGACTGCTGCATCTTCGGCTACGCGGTGCGAGCGCCACGCAGCTCGTTCCGCCGGGCTTCGGGCCGGGCGGAGGCCGATCTCGACCACGACGGCACGATGGAGATCTTCCAGAGCTGCGGCAGCGGCGACTTCCTGAATCCCACGGTGTGGTCCGGGAGCGCGCTCACCGGCACCCGGCGCTGGACCCGCGCCTATCACGCGGACTACGCCGTCGAGACCAACTGTCCCGGAAGCCTCGACAGTCTGAGGACGAAGTAGAACAAGGCAAGTCCGCACCGCCCCCGCACGAAGCAGACGAGATCGCTCAACGATTTCCCATGCCTCAGTTCAACGACAGCGTCAAGGATTTCACATGCTTTGAAGCATGTGATTCTGACGACAGCCATCAACGGACCGTGGGTAACTCACCGCGAGACAAGCGGATCCCCAGCCGTTGACAGCGCGGTATCATAGTGATATCATATTTATATCACCTGCCGCGCGCGGTTGCGCGGCTTGCTTTGGTTGCAGCGAAAGGAGGCCGTAGAACCATGACCACCGAACGTCCCACCTCGGCGCTCAGCGGCGCCGTGGGCCTGATCGTCTCCCTCTTCCTGCTCGCGGTGGGGATCATGACGATCGTGCACGGGATCGGCGAGCAGCGCCCGCTCTTCATCGTCGGCGTGGGGCTGCCGCTCCTCGTCCTGGCGGCGCTCTCCGCCGCCGGGCTCTTCACCGTGCAGCCGAACCAGGCGGTGGTGCTGATCCTCTTCGGCACGTACGTCGGCACGGTGCGGCAGAGCGGGTGGTGGTGGACCAACCCGTTCAACACGAAGAAGCGGATCTCGCTTCGCGTGCGCAGCCTGAACGGGCAGACGATCAAGGTGAACGACGCCATGGGAAACCCGGTCGAGATCGCGGCGGTCGTGGTCTGGCGCGTGCGGGACTCGGCCATGGCGACGTTCGACGTCGAGGACTTCGAAGCGTTCGTGGCGGTGCAGAGCGAGACCGCGGTGCGGCATCTCGCGACGGAGTATCCCTACGACGCGGAGGCGCCGGACTCCATTTCGCTGCGCGGGAGCATCGACAAGGTCTCCGAATTCCTGCGCTCCGAGCTCCAGCAGCGCCTGCAGACCGCGGGCGTCGAGGTGATCGAGGCGCGTCTCAGCCACCTCGCGTACGCGCCGGAGATCGCCGGCGCGATGCTCCAGCGTCAGCAGGCGGCCGCGATTATCGCCGCGCGCCAGCGTATCGTGGACGGCGCCGTCGGCATGGTCGAGATGGCGCTCGCGCGGCTGGCCGCGAACAACGTCATCGACCTCGACGAGGAGCGGAAGGCCGCGATGGTTTCGAATCTCCTCGTGGTGCTGTGCGGCGAGCGGGCGGCCACGCCCGTGCTGAACGCCGGCACGCTGCACCAATAGGAGCGGGATGGCGGAGCGGAAGGCCTTTCTGCTGCGGATCGACCCCGCGCTGTGGGAGGCGCTCGAGAAATGGGCGGCCGACGAGCTGCGCAGCGTGAACGGCCAGATCGAGTACCTGCTCGCGCGCGCGGTGGACTCGGAGGGCCGGGGCCGGCGCCCCGCGACGAAACGCACTCCGAAGCGGGAGGGCTGAGGAAAGGACGGAAACGAACGACGCCGGGCGGCGCGGCTGGCCTCCCGGCGTCTTTGTCATCTCCCGGTTGCGGCCCCGCTCGAGGCGCGCTCCCGATCGAGGGAACACGCTCCCGGTCTAGTGAGTGCGCTCCCAGTCGTAGCCCCGATCATCGCCCCGGTCGTCCCGGTCCTGGCGCCGGTCGCCGCGGTCCTCGCGCCGCTCGCCGCGATCCTCCATCAGCTCCCAGCGATTCGCGCGGGCGTCCTGGCGGGCCAGCCGCAGGAAGTCGCCGAAAATGCGATCCTCCTCCCGAAGCGCGCCTCGATCACCGCGCCGCACCCCCGGCTGAATCTGGCGAAGACGGTCCATCATCGCGGTCAGGCGCGCGAGACGGCGGCGGCTCTCGGCCGTGTCGCGACGGTCATCCCTCAGGTCGCGTCGATCGTCCCGCAGATCGCGCACGTCGTCGCGCACGTCGCGGCGCGCTTCGTTCTCGCTGCGCCGCTCTTCCATCCGGTCGCGGGCCAGGTCGCGGCGCGCTTCGGCGGTCTCCTGACGAAGCAGTGCGTGAATGCGGTTCCGGAGCCGGCGCTCCTCCCTCCAGTCGCGGTCCGACTGCGCGCGATCGAGCTGAGCGATCAGCCGCGCCAGGCGCCGCACGTCCATCTGATCGGCGCGCAGGTCGCGCAGGTCCTGACGCATCTCGCGATCGTCCTGCCGGACCTCGCGCCGATCCTGCCGGTCTTCGCGGCGGTCGGTTCTCGTGTCGTACCCCTGCGCCGCGGCGGTTCCGGCCGCGACGAGCAGGAGCGCGGCGCCGGCCACGGTGATTCCGCGGCGCCACAGTGTGGTGGTCCTCATCGTGGTTCTCCTCTCTCGATCAGTGACTTCGCGATTGCCGCACAACGGGTTCGGCGGGGCCTTGCCTCGAGCCCGCCGGTCGATCCGGGTGCAGGGCAACTAGCGTGCCTTGGAATGGTCCGCCCGGCGCACGCCAGTGAGAAGAGGCTCGTCCATGGTGGTCTCGACGATGGGGCCGTACTTCTTCAGCATGGGGCGGAGTACGTCCGCCTTCCCCACCACGACGAACGTCAGATCGGACGCGGGAGGATAGACCCGCTGGATGACCGGCATCAAGGCCGCGGGATCGCGCACGGATTCCACGCGCGAGGGATACTCCGTGACCTCGGTGAGCGGCAGGTCGTGGTACGCCAGGTCGGCGAGCGTCCCCGCGATCTGACCGTTGGTCTCGAACGCCGTCGGATACTGCCCTTCGATGTACCGTGTGGCCGAGCGGAGCGCCCGCTCGTCGAGTCCCGAGGTTCTCAGTCCGGCGAGGGTCGCAAGCGCGAGATCGATCGCCTTCTGCGTCGTCTCGGTCTTGGTGTAGCTGACCAGGGCCACCGCGCCCGGCTGCGTCGGCCGCGGGATGCGCGCGACCGCGCCGTAGGTGAGCCCCGACTTGATCCGAAGGGCCGTGTTCAGCATGGAGGTGAAGCGGCCTCCGAAGGCGGTGTTCACGACGTCGATCGTGACGCGGTCGGGATCGGTGCGCGAGACGCCGAGGTTCCCGATCCAGAAATAGCTCTGCGTGGCATCCGGACGGTTTACGAGGAGGATTCGCCTTCCGGTGCGTCGCGACGTCGGCGGCACGGCCGGCGCGGGCGAGGCCGCGGCCGGCCAGTCGCCGAGCGCGTTCCGCAGCTTCGCCTCCATGGCTCGTGCGTCGAAGTCGCCCACCATCGCCAGGATCAGGCGGTCACCGCCGTAGTTATGGCGGTAGCAGGCGAGCACGTCGTCGCGCGTGATGGTCGCGACCGTCCCCTCATCCCCGGTGACCGGGCGGCCATAGGGATGGGCGCCGTAGAAGTAGGCCGCGGCGTACAGCCCGAGCATGGAGTAGAGGTCGTCCTTCTGCGCCTTGAGCCCTTCGATCGTCTGCTCCTTCAGCTTCGTGAACTCGGAATCGGGAAACGCCGGCTCGCGGAGGAGCGAGCGGATCAGCTCGATCATCAGCGCCTGGTCGCGCGCCATGAACTTCCCGGAGATCGTCGCCGTCTCCACGCCCGCGTCGGTCGAGAGATCGGCGCCCGCGCCGTCCACGACCGCCGCGATCTCCCGCGCCGATCGCTTCCCCGCCCCCTTCCGCAGCAGGTCCGCGGTGAGCGACGCGAGCCCCTCCTTCCCCGGGGGATCGGTGATGTCACCCGCGCCGCGAATGGTTCCCCCGAAGGAGATCAGCGGCACGTCGTGCCGCTCGGCCAGGATGAGCCGCGCGCCGTTGGGAAGGGTCACCGTGCGCGCGGGAGGCAGCGAGACCTTCGAGGCGGTCGACACCTGCGGTGGCGGCACGGTTCTGGCCCGGGCAACACCGTTCGCGAGCGCGCCCGAAAGGAAGACTCCCGCGCACACGACGACAAGCGCCCGCGCGGTCATCGCGCCGCTCCCGCGCGCGCCGGCGCGCCATCGCCCGCGCTGCGCGCTTCCTCGGGGACGAGCACGCCGACCGTGCGATTGGTTTCGACGAAGGTCCGCTTGGCCATTGCCTGGACGTCGCGCGCCCTCACGGCGGCGTAGCGCGAGGGGCTGGAGAAGAGCTTCCTCCAGTCGCCGTGGAAGACCTGATTGTCGCCGAGCGCGCTCGCTTTCCCGTTGATCGTCTCGAGGGTTTCCCAGTAGGCGGCGAGCTGGATGTTCTTGGCCTTGGTCAGCTCGACCTCCGTGGGACCCTCGCGCGCCAGCCGATCCAGCTCTTCGTAGAGGATCCGCTCCGCGTCACCCGCGCTCCTCCCCGGAGACACGGTCACCTGGAACGTGATGAGCCCCGGATCGAAACCCTCCATCACGCTCGAGGAGACGCCGACCGCGATGCGCTCCTGGTCCACGAGACGGCGGTAGAGGCGCGAGGATTCGCCGCTGGTGAGGATCATGTGGAGGAGATCGAGCGCCTCGGCGCCCGGATCGCGCGGCGTGCCGACGTGGTAGGACACCTCGAGGATCGGCACCTGCCCCGTCTTCCGCACTTCGACCCGCCGCTCGCCGAGCTGCACCGGCTCGGCCGGCCCCACGCGCGCGGGCTGCGGCTGCGGGGGGATCGGTCCCAGGTAGCGCTCGGCCAGAGCGAACACCTCGGCGGGGGTGACGTCCCCCGCGATCACCATTGTCTCGTTGTTGGGAGCGTAGTAGGTGCGGAAGTAGGTCTTGAGGTCGTTCAGGGTCCAGTGCTCGATGTCGCTGGGCCATCCGATGACGGGGATCTGATAGGGATGGGCGACGAACGCCGTCGCCATCACCTGCTCGTCGAGGAGGGAGGCGTTGTCGTCCTCCACCGACGTGCGCCGCTCGGAATAGACCACCTGGCGCTCGCTCTCCACCGCGGTCGAGTCGAACGAGAGGCAGCAGATCCGGTCCGCCTCGAGCTGGAAGATCAGCTCCAGCGCCGAGTGCGGGAACCAGTCCTGGTAGACCGTCGCGTCGTTTGTGGTGTAGGCGTTGTTCGATCCGCCGTTCTCCTCCATGACCCGGTCGAAGTCGCCGGGAGGATGGTGCGCGGAGCCGTTGAACATCATGTGCTCGAAGAAGTGGGAGAGGCCGGTGATCCCGGGGCGCTCGTTCCGGCTCCCGACGTGGACGAAGTTGTAGAGCGCCACGTTCGAGATGTCGTGGTCGGGCCAGACGATGATCTGGAGGCCGTTGGCGAGCACCTTGGTCGCGATCTCGGGAGGCACGCCATGGGGCGCCGAGCCCGACCGGGCCGGCTCGCGGTCGCGCGGCTGAGCGAATGCGGGCGCCGCGGCGAGGAGAAGCGTCAGGCCCAGCGCTGCCGCGAGGCGGGTGCTGCAACTGGCTCTCATCACGTCACCTCCCGAGTCCTCGAAACCCCGCCCGCGCGCCGGACGTACCGTTTCCGAGTCTAGCAACCTGGCGTATCCTTGTGAGGCGGATTCGCCAGAGAGGGTTTCCATCGTTCCGGGGGGCGCGCCGATGCCGACCATGCACGAAGTGGATTACGAGATCAAAGGCGACGACATGCAGTTCGTCCGCATCCAGCTCGATCCCGGCGAAGCCGTCGTCGCCGAGGCGGGCGCCATGATGTACCTGGAAGACGGAATCCAGATGGACACCGTCTTCGGGGACGGCTCGCAGCAGAACCAGGGATTCATGGGCGCCTTGATGGGCGCCGGCAAGCGGCTCCTCACCGGCGAGTCGCTCTTCATGACGGTCTTCCACAACGAGTCGCGCGAGAAGCGCTGGTGCGCGTTCGCCGCGCCCTATCCCGGGAAGATCCAGGCCATGAACCTGGCCCAGCTCGGCGGCGAGATCATCGCCCAGAAGGACTCCTTCCTCGCGGCCGCGAAGGGCGTGAGTATCGGCATCGCGTTCCAGCGCCGCTTCGGCGTCGGCCTCTTCGGCGGCGAGGGCTTCATCATGGAGCGGCTACAGGGCGACGGCTGGGTGTTCATCAATGCGGGTGGGACGATGGAAGAGCACGACCTGGCGGCCGGCCAGACGCTGCGGGTGGACACCGGCTGCCTCGTCGCCGTCCAGCCCACCGTGCAATACGACATCCAGTTCGTGGGCAAGCTGAAGAGCGCGCTCTTCGGCGGCGAGGGGCTCTTCTTCGCCACGCTGACCGGCCCGGGGCGTGTCTGGCTCCAGTCGCTCCCGTTCAGCCGGCTGGCCAGCCGGATCTACGCGGCCGCGCCGCAGACGGGCGGCCGGAGAAAGGAAGAGGGCTCGATCCTGGGCGGTCTGGGGAACCTGCTGGACGGGGACGGGCGGTAACGGTTTCGGCGTTCGAGCCCCGGGGCGTTGCGCCCCGGGGCTTTTCCTTTCGGGTACCTGTGCTCCGGCCGGTCATTTCCTGCCGATGAGCCACAGGACCAGGGTGAGCAGAACGCTGATCAAGATGGACGTGCCCAGAGGGACGTAGACCCTCCAGTTCGCCCCCCCGAACGAGAAATCCCCGGGCAGGCGGCCCAGCCAGGGGATCCTGGGCCCCAGCGAAAGCCCCAAGCCCACCAGCACCAGCACCACTCCGAGAACGATGAGGACGCGGCCCATCCCGCCCAAGTCGGCCATGCACAGAGGGTAACAGGAGCGGGTCGGAACCGGTGGCCGTCCGGGCTCCGCTTGCCCCGGCGCGAATTAACTTTAATGTTAATTCCCATCGCTCCACTGCCAAAACGGCAGGCGGACGGTGATTCCGCTAGGGCCCCCAGGAAGGGCCCCTCTACACTTTCCCCAATGCCTCCCGACATTCCAACCAATGCCCCCCCGTTCCCGTCCAAGTCATTGCACGAAGCGCTTGTGGAGACCGGGGTGACGGCGCCGACAACGTTGTTCCAGACATTGCCGACGGCAGGCGAGGGGGTCGATGTCGCTCGAGCACAGAGCGGGGACACCCGCGCGTTCGAGCGGCTCTATCGTACGCACGTCTCGCGCATCCTGGGTCTGGTGCGGCGCATGATGGGCGGCGAGCACGCCCACGAGGTGACGCAGGACGTCTTCGTGCGGGCGTGGGAGAAGATCGGCACCTTCCGCGGCGAGGCGCAGTTCGGGACCTGGCTCCATCGCGTGGCGGTGAGCGTGATCCTGCACCGCCGGAACGCGCTCCGCATCGAGCGCGGCCGCATCAAGGATGACGAGGACGCGATCGAGGCCGCCCCGGCGCGCCCGCACACCGCGGACCTCGGGATGGATTTCGAGCGCGCCGTGGAGAAGCTTCCCGCGGGAGCGCGGATGGTCTTCGTCCTGCACGACGTCGAAGGATTCAAGCACGAGGAGATCGCTGAGCTGATGGGCGTGACCTCGGGAACCACCAAGGCGCAGCTTCACCGCGCCCGGATGATCTTGCGGCAATATCTGGACCGCTGAGCCTACGGAGAGGAACGGAGCACCACGATGAGCGATCGCTACACCGACCGGCTTTCCGACTACGTCGACCAGGACCTCGAGGGAGCCGAGCGCGCCGAGCTGGAACGGCACCTTCGGGAGTGCGAGGAGTGCGCCTCCACACTCTCGGATCTGAAACGGGTCGTCGCCCGGGCGGGCGCCCTCGCCGACGAGGCCACAGCACCGGCGCCCGATCTGTGGCCCGGGATCGTTGCGCGGATCCGCGAGCCGCGACCCCGCGCCGTCCCGATCGGCGGCGGCGGCGCTGCCTCCGATCACCGCCGCTTCTTCTCCGTGCCGCAGCTCTTGGCCGCGTGCCTCGTCGCCGCCGTGCTCTCGGGAACCGCCGTATGGTTCTCCCAGCGAAGCGCCCCGCATGAGACGGGCGAGCTGATTCCGGGCTCGGCCTCGCGGAACGCCGCCGCCGAGCCGGCTTCCAGCCATCCCGGCGCGAGCGCGACCGCGGTCGAGGAGCTGCGCGCGGCGCTCGCGAGCGGGCGGGACGATCTCGATCCCGCCACCGTGCGCACCATGGAAGAGAGTCTGATGGTCATCGAGATCGCGATCCGCGAGGCGCGACGCGCCCTGGATGCCGATCCGCATAACACCTACGTCCGCGCGCACCTGGACGAGACGATGCGCCGCAAGGTGGAGCTGCTCCACCGCGCGACCATGCTCGCCAGCGCGACACGCTGAAGGAACCCCCCATGCTCCCTGCGCTCGCCGTCGCCGCCGGTCTCGCCTCCTTCTCGCTCGCTCCGGGCGCGGACACCGTGCTCGCCGTGCCGCCCGGCTTCTCGCTGAACGTGGCCAACTACGCGGGCGAGGTCTTCGTCGAGGGGTGGGATCGGAACGCCGTCCGGATCCGCTCCGAGCACTCGGACGAGGACCGCGTGACGGTCCTCTCCGGCCGAGGGGTCATGATGGTGAAGGCCGCCTCCAAGCACGAGGAGGATCGCGAGGCCAACCTCCGGCTCCAGGTCCCGCTCTGGATGAACGTGTCGATCTCCGGCATCCACACCGACGTGATCGTGAACGGCACGCGGGGGCAGGTGAAGGTCGAGACGGTGCACGGGGACGTCATCGTGCGTGGCGGCCGGCGCCGCATCGACCTGAACACGGTGAACGACGACATCTGCGTCAGCGATGCGGCCGGCACGATCCGGGCCGAGACGGTGAACGGCGACGCCTACGTCTGGCGCGCGCAGTCGGACAGCGTGGACGTCTCCACCGTGAACGGCGACGTCGTCTACGAGGGCTCGATGGGCGACGCCGGCGTCTACCGGTTCGCCAGTCACAACGGCGACGTCGCGGTCACGGTGCCGCGCGCGGCCAACGCCGCCATCGCGGTCTCCACGTTCGCCGGCGACTTCGAGTCGAACTTCCCGGTCACCCTGAGCGGCACCCACAACCCGAAACGGTTCCAGTTCTGCGTGGGCAACTGCTCCGCGCGCGTGGATCTCGAATCCTTCCAGGGAACGATCCAGCTCTACCGCGCCGCCGAGGCGGCTTCGGCGCGGGTGCAGCGGATGGATGCGATCGTGGGGCGCATCGTCGAGCAGCGGGAGCGGACCGAGGATCTCCAGTCCAGGATCGAGCAGGCGCGGCGCGGGGTGAAGAAGGTGTTCGAGCGCTCGAAGAAGCGGCACGAGATCCACGAAACGCGCGAGGAAGAGCTGGGCGGCGGGGACGGCGAATAGATCAGGCGGCGGTCCAGCCCCCGTCCACGTAGACTTCCGAGCCCGTCATGTAGGACGCCGCCGGGCTCGCGAGAAAGACGATCACCTCGGCCACCTCCTCCGGGGTTCCCACCCTCCCCATCGGCGTCATCGTCTCGATCCACTGCGCCATGCCGCTCTTCTGCCCGGCCGCGTCCTTCATGAAGGGCGCGATCATCGGCGTGTCGATGAACCCGGGGTGGAGCGAGTTCACGCGGATCCCCTCCCTGGCATAGCGGATCGCCGCGTTCTTGGTCATGATGCGGAGCGCGCCCTTGGTGGCGTGATAGGCGGCCGCGGCGCCGTTGCCGCCGATCGCCCCATAGATCGAGGAGACGTTGACGATCGCGCCGCCGCCGGCCCGGCGGAGGAGCGGAATCGCCGCCTTCATTCCGAGCCAGGATCCGGTGAGGTTCACGGCCAGCACCCGGTTCCATCCCTCGAGCGTCTCCTGCTCCAGGTCCCCATCCCGCGCGATCGCCGCATTGTTCACCAGGGCGTGCAGGCCGCCCAGCTCGCGCGCGGCGCGCTCCATCGCCTCGACCCAGGCCTCCTCGCGCGAGACGTCGAGCCGCGCGTAGAGCGCGCGGCCTCCCCGCGAGCGGATTCCGGCCGCGAGGGCCTCCCCTTCGGCGTCCAGGATATCGGCGACCACCACGGCCGCCCCCTCGCGCGCCGCGAGCGTGCAGGCGGCGCCGCCGATGCCGCGCGCGCCGCCCGTGACCAGGATGACGCGCCCCTCCAGCCTACCGCTCACGGGGTCTCTCCCCCGGCGGATCCGTAGTCGCCGTGACCGTCGGGCGCACCGACCGCGACCCGCCCGGCGAAATGGCGGTAGATGAAGACATGGTAGACGAGGGCCAGGATCATGCCGATCGTCCACCAGACGACCCCGATGCGAAGGCCGGTCTCGCCCGCCGAAGCATTGTGGATCGTGAGCGCCCGCTCCATCCCGGTGCTCGCGGGGAGGACGTAGGGGTAGAGCCCGAAGACCACGCTCGTGAGCATGCCGGCGAGATAGGCGACCGAGGCCAGGAACGCGCCGCCGTCGCTCCGGCGCGCCAGGAACCAGGGCACGCCGATCAATCCGAACAGCGCGAGCAGCGGGAAGAGCATCCCGGCCGGCCATCGCGCGAGATTCCCGGGCACCTGGGGCTGGAGGCGCATGGTGAACAGGGTGATCAGCCCGGTCAGGAGCAGCACGCCCCACCAGACGCGCGACGCGACGCGGCGCGCCCGCGCGGCGATCGGGTCGTGGGTCTTGAGCGCGACCCACAGGGCGCCGTGCATCGTGAGCGCCGCGAGGGAGGCGACTCCGACCGCCACCGTGTACCAGTCCAGGATGCCCGCGACCGGCCCGGGGCGGAAATCGGTCCAGAGCGGCTCGAAGAACCGGCCGGAACCGTCGATCGGCACCCCGCGGACGACGTTCCCGAGCGCGGCGCCGAAGACCACCGCGAGGAGGATGCTCGACAAGGCGAACAGCGCGTCCCAGAGCGGCGTCCAGGCCGGGCTCTCGATGTGGTTTCGGAACTCGATCGACAGGCCGCGCAGGATCAGCAGCCAGAGGACGATCATGAGCGGCAGGTAGAAGCCGGAGAATGCCGTGGCGTAGAGCAGCGGGAAGGCGAAGTAGAGGGTTCCCCCGGCGGCCAGGAGCCAGACCTCGTTCCCGTCCCAGACCGGCCCGATCGTGCTCAGCACGGCGCGGCGCTCGGCCGGCGTCTTCGCCACCAGGAAGTGGACCGCGCCGGCGCCCAGATCGAATCCGTCCAGGACCACGTAGCCCACGATCATCGCCGCCACGAGCCAGAACCAGAAGGTCGTCATGTCAGGCGATCCGGGGCGCCGGCGGCACCTGGGTCCGCAGGGGCCCCGCCGAAGGGCCGTGATCGACCTCCCGGCGCACGAGGAAGAGGAAGAGGATGGCGAGCACCGTGTACATCCCCATGAATCCGATCAGCGTGAAGAGGCCGTTCCCCGACGAGACGTTCCGCGAGTAGCCCTCGGCGGTGCGGTAGAGGCCGTAGGCCAGCCAGGGCTGGCGCCCCACCTCGGCGGTGATCCAGCCGGCGGTGTTCGCGATGTACGGGAACGGGACCGCGAGCATGAGGATCCAGAGCATCCAGCGGCTCCGGTAGAGCGCGCCGCGCGCCCAGAGGAACGCGGCTCCGCAGAAGATGGCGATGAAGAAGGTGCCGAGCCCGACCATGATCCGGTACGAGAAGTAGAGGAGCGGGATGTTGTCGGGCCAGTCCTCGCGCGGGAAGTCGTTCAGTCCGCGGATCTCGTGCATCCAGCGCTTGTAGGTGAGGAAGCTCAGAAGGCGCGGGATGAGGATCGGATTGTCCAGCGTCTGCCGCTCCAGGTCGGGCTGGCCGATGATGGCGAGCGGCGCCCCCTTCTCGGTGTTGAAGAGCCCTTCCATGGCCGCGAGGGTCACCGGCTGGTGCCGCGCGACCATCTGACCCTGCATGTCCCCCGTCGGGAAGAGCTGGATGATCGAGGCGATCGCGCCGACCAGCACCGCCACGCGGAGGAAGAGCCGCCCCTGCTCCTCGTGGCGGCTCGTCAGCACGTAGTAGGCGCCCACCCCCGCCATGACGAAGCAAGCCGTCAGCACCGCCCCGTTCATGTTGTGCCAGTACTGCCAGAGTCCCCAGGGATTGAGCAGGAAGGCCCAGAAGCTCTTCAGGGCCACCGCGCCGCCGGGGAGCACCTCGTGCCCGACCGGGTGCTGCATCCAGGCGTCGGTCGCGATGATGAAGAAGCCGGAGAGCCAGGAGCCGAGGAAGACGAGGAACGCCGCGAGCCAGTGACCCATCCGCCCCAGGCGCTTTTCGCCGAACAGGAAGAGGCCGAGGAACGAGGACTCGAGGAAGAAGGAGAACACCCCTTCCATCGCGAGCGACTGGCCGATGACGCCGCCGGCGTTCTTCGAGAACTCCGCCCAGTTCGTGCCGAACTGGAATTCCATCGGGATTCCCGTCACGACGCCGACGGCGAAGTTGATGGCGAAGATGCGGGCCCAGAACCGCGCGGCGTCGTTGTAGCGGGCGTCGCCGCCGCGGACGTACAGCGTCTTCAGGATCACGATGAGAAGGGCCAGGCCCATCGTGAGCTGCGGGAACAGGTAGTGGAACGTGATCGTGAAGGCGAAGTGGAGCCGGTGGACGGCGAGCGCTTCGTCCATCAGCCTTTCCTCAAGCGGCGGGCACCGGACGGGCCGCGCGGTAGGGCACGTAGCGCGGCTCCCAGACGAGACTCCGGATGCGACGCTCGATCTCCGCGTCGCAGAGCGGGGGCGCGGCCTCCTCGCGCACCAGCGCGCGCGCCACCGCCACGGCCACGCCGTGGGACACGGCGCGGAGATGGACCAGCTTCGGGTAGATCGGCCCCGGCGACGCCGGGGCCGCGGCCGCCAGCGCCTCGCTCGCGGCCGCGAACGCCGCGTCGGGCAGCCAGCGCGCCTCGACCGCCACCGCGCCCAGGCCCACGCCCGGGAAGATGAAGGCGTTGTTCCCCTGGCCGACCTGATAGGCGGCGCCCTTCCAGGACACCGCGGGGAAGGGGCTTCCCGTTCCCACGATCGCCGCGCCGTTCGTCCAGGAGATGATGTCGGCGGGAGCCGCTTCCGACTTGCTGGTCGGGTTGGAGATCGGAAGGATGATCGGCCGCGGACAGGCGGAGACCATCGCGTGCACGATCGGCTCGGTGAAGGCGCCGGGCTGTCCGGAGGCTCCGACGAGGGTGCCCGGACGGAAGCGCCGGACCACCTCGTCGAGGCCGATCTTACCCTCGAAGGCCGGCCATTCGACCGCGACGGCGGGGTCGGCGGCAATGGCGCGCTTCTCCCCTTCCAGCCCCGGCCGGTCGGCCAGGATCAGCCCGCGCGAGTCGAGGCAGAGGACGCGGCGTCCGAGCTCGGACTCGGGCACGCCGTCCGCGGCCATCGCCGCGCGCACCGCGAGGGCGCACCCCGCGCCCGAGGCGCCGGCCCCGTAGAAGACCACCCGCTCGTCGGCCAGGCAGCGCCCCGCGCGCTTCAATCCCGACCGGATGCCCGCGACGATGACCGCTCCCGTTCCCTGCACGTCGTCGTCGAACGACGGGAGCTTCCTCTGATAGCGGTGCAGCACCTGGAACGCGTTCCGGTTCGCGAAGTCCTCCCACTGGACCAGGGCGCGCGGAAACTCGGCGCGCACCGCGTCGACGAACTCGTCGAGGAGCGACACGTACGCCTCGCCGCGGAGCCGCTCGTGGCGGACGCCCAGGTAGAGGGGGTCTTCGAGCAGCGATTCGTTGCTGGTGCCGACGTCCAGGCTGACCGGCAGGACGTGCCGCGGATGGAACCCCGCGGCCGCGCAGTAGAGCACCGACTTCCCGACCGCGATCGGCATCCCTCCCGCGCCCAGGTCGCCCAGGCCCAGGATCGCCTCGTTGTCGGTGGCCACGATCACGCGCACGTCGCCGGCGGCCGCGGCGCGGAGCACCTCGCGCACCCGGCCGCGGTCGCGCGTGCTCACGTAGATGCCGCGCGGCCTCCGGTAGAGGTGGCTGTAGAGCTCGCAGACCTTTCCGACCGTGGGCGTGTAGACGATCGGCATCATCTCCTCGATGTGGTCGAGGAGGAGCCGGTAGAAGAGGGTCTCGTTCCGGTCCTGGAGCCCGGCGAGGAAGAGGTAGCGCTGCACCTCGTCGGGACTTCTGCGGAAGTTCTCGTAGACGCGGGCGCGCTGCTCCTCTTCGGTGGCGATCCCCGGGGGAAGAAGCCCGTCCAGGCCCAGCTCGCGCCGCTCCTCGGCGGTGAAGGAGGTGCCCTTGTTCAGAAAGGGATCTTCGAGCAGCTCCTCCCCGCGCTTCTCCACTTCCCAGTACACCGATCCCGTGTCGGCATCGGTGCGTTCGCGGTATCCGGGCACGGACGCAGTATACGGCCCCTGCCTTCCCCGGGCTACGGCGCTGCCCCGGTACTCTGGTACCGGGTGCACGCCCGCCTGCGGCTACCGGATCGCGCCCTCCTTGCCGGCCAGGCGGCGGAGCAGCCCGGTCTGGCCGATGTGATACGCCTCGTGGAAATGGAGGAACGTGAGCCACTCCCCCACCGTCATGTCGCGGAGGGCGGGTTCGTGAAGTTTCGCCTCGGCCATCTCCCCAAGCTCGGCCAGGAGCCGCTCCTGGGTGGCGTCGAAGTCCCGGACCAGGTCCTCGAAGGGCCTCGCGTCGGCCGCCGCGGCCACCGGCGCGCTCCCGCGCGCATAGCGCGTCTGGAGCTCCTCCGGCCAGTAGGGCGCGCTCCCCATCACCTTGAAGAGCCCGTTACGGGACGAGACGATGTGCGCCAGCACCCAGTTCAGGCAGTTGCCGGCCTCCGGCTGCACCAGGGAGTCCTCGTGGGTGAGCCCCTCGAGATTTTGGTGCAGGGCGCCGTGGTTGATGGAATACATGCGGATGAGATCGGCGGGCGTCATCGTCGGTTCTCCTGGTCGCGTGGCTCCGGCGCATTCCTGCGGCCCGAGGATACCCGAATCTGGTATTCTCTTCCGCCCAATGCTCGCCATCGAACGCCGCGCGGACCGCCGCGCCATTGCCATCGTGGCCCACGTGGACCACGGGAAGACCACCCTGGTGGACGCCCTCTTGAAGCAGTCGGGGACGTTCCGCGTGGGGCAGCACGTCGAGGAGTGCGTCATGGACTCCGGCGACCTCGAGCGCGAGCGCGGGATCACGATCCTGGCCAAGAACACGGCGATCCGGTACCACGACACGGTCATCAACATCGTGGACACCCCCGGGCATCGCGATTTCGGCTCGGAGGTGGAGCGGATCCTCACGATGGTGGAGGGGGTGCTCCTCCTGGTCGACGCTTCGGAAGGGCCCCTTCCCCAGACCCGGTTCGTCCTGAAGAAGGCGCTGGAGTCCGGGAAGCGCCCGATCGTGCTCATCAACAAGATCGACCGAGCGGACGCGCGCACGCTGGAGGTGGAGGAGGAGATCCACGACCTCTTCCTCTCGCTCGCGACCCGGGACGAGCACCTGGACTTCCCGGTGCTCTACGGCTCCGGCCGGATGGGCTTCGCCTCCGCCGCTCCCGACGCCTCGGCGGGGGATCTCCGGCCGCTGCTGGACGCCATCATGCAGCACGTCCCGGCGCCCATCATCGCCGAGTCCCCCTTCAAGATGATCGTCGCCAACATCGACTATTCCGACTACTTCGGCCGCCTCGCCATCGGGCGGATCCATTCCGGCGCCATCACGCGCGCCATGGAGCTGGCCGAGGTTCGCCCGGACGGATCGGTGGCGCAGCGCGGCAGGGTGGGAAAGATCTACCTCTTCCAGGGGATCGAGCGGGTGGAGGTGGCCGAGGCGCACGCGGGCGACATCGTCGTCCTCTCCGGCTTCCCCACGATCGAGATCGGGCAGACGATCGTCGACCCCGAGGACCTGGCGCCGCTCGCGGCAATCCGCGTGGACGAGCCGACGCTCTCCATGGAGTTCTGCGTCAACGACTCCCCCTTCTCCGGCCGTTCGGGGAAGTACCTGACCAGCCGCCACCTCCTGGAGCGGCTGGAGCGCGAGCTGGAGCGGAACGTCGGCCTCCGCATGGAGCGCTCCGGCGATCCCGATTCCTTCCTGGTGCTCGGGCGCGGCGAGCTCTCGCTCGCGATCCTGGCCGAGACGATGCGGCGCGAGGGCTACGAGTTCGCCCTGGGCCGCCCCCAGGTGATCTTCCGGACCGGCGAGAAGGGCGAGACGCTGGAGCCCTACGAGGAGCTGATCATCGACTGCGCCGAGGAGTTCACCGGCGCCGTGATCTCGGCGCTGGGCGAGCGCCGCGGCGAGATGCAGCACCTGGGGCGGCACGGCGACCGCACCCGCATGGAGTTCACCATTCCCTCGCGGGGACTCCTGGGGTTCCGCACCGAGTTCCTCACGCTGACCAAGGGAACGGGACTGCTCAACCACCTCTTCGACAAGTACGGCCCGCATCGCGGCCCGCTCCCCAATCGCAAGCGCGGCGCGATGGTCGCCAAGGAAGCCGGCGACGTGACCGCGTACGCGCTCGATCAGCTGGGCGACCGCGGCATCTTCTTCGTCAAGCCGACCGACCCGGTCTACGCCGGGCAGGTCGTGGGCGAGCAGGTGAAGGACGGCGACCTGGTCGTGCAGGCGTGCAAGCGGAAGCACCTGACGAACATGAGGGCCTCGACGTCCGAGCAGGGAATCAAGCTGACGCCGCCGCGCGACCTGAACATCGAGCAGGCGATCGAGTGGATCAACGACGACGAGCTGGTGGAGGTGACGCCGGCCTCGATCCGGGTGCGGAAGCGCTACCTGGACCACCACAAGCGGAAGGCTGCCGCCTCGGAGTAGCCTTCCCGGGAGCGGGGCCCGCCGGGATCAGGCCGTGCGGAACCTCGCCGCCATGCGCTTCGCCAGCCGGTAGAGGATCCACACCACCCACAACGCCGCCGCCGTGAGCAGGATCGCCAGCGCGATCGCGAGCACGGGATGCGTCGCCGCAAGCCACGTGAGCGCGACCGCGAGCGCGTCCTCCCCCAGGCTCACCCCCCACGTGCTGAACGGCTCGGGGCTCGTGTTCACCGCGAGCCGGGCCGAAGCCTTCCCGCCGTGCGAGGCGAGCGCGACCGTGCCCGCGAGAAGAGCGGCGCCGATCCGCCACGGCTCTCCCACCCCGGCCACCGCGGCGAACGCGAGAATCGCGGCCGCGGGCGGGCGGATGAAGGTGTGGATCACGTCCCAGACGTGGTCCACGGCCGGGATCTTGTCCGCCACGAACTCCACCAGGTAGAGCAGGATCGCGAGACCCAGGATGAGCGGGTGCGCGAGCGGGCGGAGCGATTCGGGAAGGACGATCGCGCCGAAGCGCTGGAGCAGCCCCAGCGTCGCCACCGTGGCGTAGACGTTGAGCCCCGCCGCGAAGGCGGTGCCGAGGACGAGTCCGAGGGAGCCGGTGGGCATGCCGTCAGTGTAGCGCGGGGCGCCCCGCTTGGGGACGCCCCGCTTTGCGGTGGTGCCGCCGGCCCCTCACTTCATCATGACCAATTTCCCGGAAGCGTTCCCCTCCGACGTGATCACTCGATAGAAGTAGACGCCCGAGGGCAGATCGCGGCCGTGAGCGTCGCGTCCGATGGGAACTTCGTGGTAACCCGCGGCCTCGCGGGGATCGTCGAGTGCCACGCGCACCACGCGTCCCGCCACGTCGAACAGCACCACGCGGGCCGGACCCGGGCTCGCCATCCGGAACGTGAGCAGCGCCGTCGGATTCAGCGGGTTCGGAGCGATGGCCACCGCCAGCCCCTTCTTACCGGCGTCGATCCGCAGCTGGAGCGGCGCCGCAAACCGTCCGCCGCCTGCCAGCGTCCCGCGAACCCAGAACGCGACGTCGCTCATCCCGGGTGCGAGGTCCGCGAGCATCGCGCGCAGGTCCGAAGTCCGGAAGGTGATCGCGATCTCAGACACGCCGTCGTGGTCCTGGTCGGTGAGCGCCGGGCTCTTCTCGCGCACCGCCGCGATCGCCGCGGCAACGCCGTCCCGTCGCTGCAGCGTGACGGAAGCGAGGTCCACGTCGGAGGCCCCGAAGCCGCCCGTGGACGGCTCGAGGGAGATCCGGACCGTGGGTCGCGCGGACTGCAGGCGCACCGCCGGCCCGCTGGCGGTGAGGAGCGCCGCCGCCGAGTCCACGGGAGCGATCTGGGCCGCCGTGGAGTCCTCGGTTCCGAGATGCGCGTCGAAGACCGAGAGCCGGACAGGGTACCTGCCTGCCGCGGTGTAGGTATGAAGCGGCTGAACTCCGCTGCCGATGGCTCCGTCCCCGAATCGCCACGTGTAGACGAGGGCATCCCCGTCCGGATCGCTCGACCCCGAGCCATCGAAGGTCACCGGCGTCCCGGCAAAGCCGGAGTACGGGCCGCCGGCTTCCGCTGCAGGTGGGCGGTCCGGCGGTGGCACGGGCGGCTCCATGATCTCGGATGCGGTGATTCGAAGGCGACGAAGCGCGTCCAGGGGGTAGAGCCCCTCCGCGGCGACGATCGCGAAGCGAACTTCCTGTTCCGCCCCGGGAGCGAGATCGAACGGGCCGGCCGAAGCCAGGATCCAGACGCCGTACCGACCCGCATACAACCAGCCGCTCTGGAGCAGCGGGTCTCCCGTGTAGGCGTACGGTGTGATCGGGAGCGCCGGATCGTCCCGTTCGTGCCGTGGCGTGCCGTCCGGATTGAGTCCTTGGAGCTGGTTGTGTACGCCCTGTGGCGAGAAATCTCTTTGGTCCTGAACGGCCGCGGGCCTGGGCTCGGGACCCAACGTGAGGACCCCAATGGCATTCCGGGCGACCCAGTCGTCCCGGCTGTACGCGTACGCCAGGCCGCTCGTCGTGTCGCATCCCATCTGATCCCGGTTGGGGTAGGCCACGCATCCGCCACCGGTCTCCCACGTGACCGGGTCCAGCTGGACCGCGGCATAGAGCTCCTGGATCGGGCTCGTGCCGACGTTCCGAAGCCGAAACGCCTGATAGACCGTGCTGCCCACGGCGCCCGGGTCGGCCATGCTCCAGGATGTCTGCCGGATCTCCAGGCCGAGCGCCTCGCGTGACGAGGGGGGAGACTCCCAGAGCGCGGGCGCGTCGTTGTAGACGCTCCATACCGTTTCATCCCCGAGGAGCAGAGGTCCGCCCGAAGCGTCGATGGGGGCGCCCAGCTGAGTCGGCCAGTGCACCCAATCGTAGTCCGACGTGGAGCCGCGCCGGATCGTGTAGTTCTTGAACTCCGGACGGAATACCGGCGCGGTGCCGCTTTCGACCGGCCCGGCATGATAGTCGGTGACCGGGCGGGCGATCCGGACGGAGCCGTCCACGACGCCCGAGAGAAGCAGCCCCGCCGAGCTCCCGACCGCGATCCCGGAGCCGCGCGGATAGATGAATCCCGGACCATTCCCCCACACGTCACTCGTGCTCCCGCGGTTCGTGACGATCGCCTGCAGCCGGTTCGCGTCCACGACGGCCGTCGTCTCGCCGGGGATATCGACGCAGGTGGTCATGAGACACGTATCGGGCGCCGTACCCGCGCGCTGCGCAATGAAGCGCAGGGAATGCAGGCCCTTGTCTCCCCAATCGGGAGTCCACCGGAAGAGAGCGGTGCTGTCGTTCGAGATGGTTATCGCCGCACCCGCCGGCAGGTCGGGGGATGTGACGGTCGGGCTTCCGGCGGCGTACCCGCCGATTCTCAGAGGAACTTCGAGCGCGACCTGAGCATGCGCCTCCATGCGGCTCGGCGCGTCGATCGACACCGGGAGCTGCGCGGCGTAGCGCAGCTCGACCTCGAAGAGACCGGAAACGCCATCCGGGTCGTGGCGAGCCGTCGCCCAGAACGATGTGACCGTGCCGTCTGCCGCGGCCTGCACCTGCCGGATCTCGAGCCGCGCTGAAGGGGGGCTCCGGAAGGAGCAGTAGTCGTGCGCCACGAACGCCGCGTGGGTGCTGTCCGCGACCGGGAGCGCGTCGTAGGTCACGCCGGCCGTGAACGTCTGCCCGAGCGGCGGCTGGAACCAGAAGGTCCAGTTGTTGATCGGTTCGCTGAGACAGTGCGGCCGCTGTGCCGGGAGGCAAGCGAGCTGAACGGCGGGACCCCACGCCGTGCCGTCGGGTTTCGGCGGGGGCGGCACGAACGCGACGGCAACCGTTCCGTGGTCCCCCCCTCTGGTGAACGAGCCCTCTCCCGTCCGGAACTGCAGCGTCGTCCATTCGTCCGAGGGCGCGGGATCGCGATGAAGCAGGAACATCGTGGAACCGGCGCGCGGCTCCAGCACCGTGACCTGGAACGACTGCTCCGACTCGCCCATCCCGTCCGACACCCGCACGCCCACCGTTGCCTGTCCCCGATCCCCGGGACGGGGCGCCATCACGATGCGCGCCGTCGTCTCGGTCGCGCCGCGGGTCACGTCGGTGAGGCGCATGAAGGGGAAGAAGCTGATCGGCGTGAACTGGAGCCAGTTCCCCTCCGGATCGCTCGCGTGCACGACCTGCGACACCGAGTCCCCTTCCACGGCGACCATGTTCGCGATGGGGTTCAGGACGGGGGGCGCGTTCAGCTCGTTGGGGTCGGGGACCTGAACACCCATGGTGGTGTAGCTGAAGGAGGTGCCGTCGCTCACCTTGATGCGCGCCGTGTGATCGCCCACATCGGCCAGAGTCGGCCGTAGTTCCACGCGACCCAAGCCGGTCCCATGACCTGGGTCGATCGTGAGAACCGTCATGAACGCGATAGGCTGCGAGAACACGAACTCCGAGAACGTGAGCGGCGCGCCCTCGGGATCGGTCGCGCTGACGTCCACCGAGGCCAGCGTTCCGGGGACCACGCTCACATCCGGCAGGTATTCGGGGATGATCGGCGGCTGGTTCCCATTCGTCACCGTGATCGGGAATGACTCCGTGTCGGATGCCATGCCGTCGTTCGCCGCGAGGACACCCGTGTAGGACCCCTCGTCCGAGTACCCGGGCCGCACGACGAGATCGGCGGAGATGCTCGTCATGCCCCCGACGACACGCGACAGGGACATGAAACCGGGACCGGACACGATCCTCAGGCTGAGAGGTGTCGTACCGTCCGCGTCCGACGCGACCACCGGCAGGGTCGCCGTCTGGCCTTCGACCACGCTCACGGCCGCCAGGGGCTGCAGGGCCGGCGCGCGGTTCACGTCGGTGACGGTGAGGTGCAAAAGGCTCCCCGCCTGGCTGACCCCGTCGGTGGCAAAGACGATCGCCTCCGTGGTGCCGGCGTCCGTATAGCCTGGCGAAACGCGCAGCAAGCCGGTGGCGCTCCCGGTGCCCGGGTCAGTCGTCGTGACCGAGGCATACGAAGGCCCGTCCATCCCGAAGGTCAGCGCCTGTCCATCGGGATCGGTGGCATGCAGTGCACGCTCGAGCACGGAGCCTTCCGCCACGATGAGGGGCGGGATGGGCTCGAGACTGGGCGCTCCGTTACCTGGGGAGGAGAACGGGAGCCCATCGGCATCGAACCAGTCCGTGCCCAGCTTCATGGTGTTGTCGTAGTCGACCCCCATGCATTGCGACCCAAACGAGGTCAGCGGTGCCCCGCTCATCGTCTCGGACGTGGGGACGACCAGGATCGACGGCGATCCGAACGTCGCCGTGGCCGTGAGACTCGCCAGCCGGTACCGGCCCGGCGCGAGCGCCGTGATCCCGGCGCGGCCGATCCAGAATTCGGTCGAGGAGCTGTCGCCTCCGGCGGCGTACGCCTGCGGCAGCAGCCGGTCCACGAAATTGCTCCAGACCACGGTTCCCTGAGTGGCGCGCAGGATGAAGGAATACGAGTTGATCGTCAGCGCCGCGGAGGGATCTGCGGCGCAGGTCGCGGGGGTGCCGTCCCGGTTGTGATCCGTCACCAGCCAGACGTCGAACGTCGCCGTGCCCGTCGACGGGAAGACGTCGGCTTCGGTGCGGACGCCGTCGCCGTTGGCGTCCAGGTACATGAATTGGGCCGCGGCGGTGGCGGCGCTGGCGACGACTACGAGGGAGACGGCAACCGCGATCGCATGGCGAACGTGGTAGCAAGGGTCCATGGACACCTGTCCCCCCGGACAGAGCCTCCGGCGGGCCGATCCGGGGCCTGACGACCCCTGTGAAGAGCGAGGCGCGCGGTCGTCATGACGCGCCCCGCTCCCGTTGCGCCTCGCCGCGCCTCACGAGCACGAACGCGATGAGCGCGACCACGAAGAACACCAGCAAAGCCCAGGCGATCCCCTGCAGGACCTGGAGGATGGTTCGGTACACCTCGAGACCCATCGACTCGGAATTGAGCGCGAAGGGAGGGCGGCCGGCGCCGTTCGGTCCCGGCTCCGCGCGGAGGTACTGCTCGAGCTTCCAGATCTGAACGCCGGAGGAGACGCCCACGACGTAGATGGCGAAGAGGAGGAACCGCTGCCAGGCGTGCGCCAGCTCGGGGCCGATGATGCGGTCCAGAATCTGGCGGATCGGCTTC
Source organism: Candidatus Binatia bacterium (assembly GCA_035631035.1). Lineage (NCBI taxonomy): Bacteria > Candidatus Binatota > Binatia (SeqCode) > Binatia bacterium. The sequence goes on from DASQJL010000062.1 coordinate 120,695, forward strand.
CGGAAGAGGGCGACGACGATCGCTGAGGTCGCGAGCGCGACCAGGAGCGTCACGAGCAGAAGTGTCAGGAACACGATGAGTCGACCCCCTCGGGCCCGATCGGGCCGGACGGCTCCAGTGTACGCCGCGTCCCCTCCCCCGCCCATCCGAATTCCCGCGCAAGAATCGGAGTGCGTTAAGGCACCTTAACGAATATCATTCTGTCATACCCTGGAGGTGCCAAATGATCGACGCTGTTGACCGTGAAATACTGTCGATTCTTCAGGAGAACGCCCGCACCTCGAATGTGGAGGTGGCGCGGCGGATCGGGCTCGCGCCCTCCGCCGTGCTGGAACGGATCCGGAAGCTCGAGAAGCGCGGCGTGATTCGCGGCTACGAGCCGCGCCTGAACGCCTCCGCGCTCGGCTCGCCGCTCCTCGCCTTCATCTTCGTCCACGCCGACGAGAAGATCGGCGGGCTCGAGATCGGGCGGAAGATCGCGAAGTTCCCCGAGGTCCAGGAGGTGCACCAGGTCGCGGGCGAGGATTGCTACCTGGTCAAGGTGCGCATCGCGGACACCGACGCGCTGGGGCGGCTGCTTCGGGACTCCTTCGGCGCGCTCCCCGCGATCCGCACCACGCGTACGACGATCGTCCTCTCCTCGGTGAAGGAATCGGCGCAGATGCCGCTTCCGCCCGATGGCGCCGCAGCGCGCGCCTCCGAGACGCGCCGGCCGAAGCGCGCCGCCGCGCGTTCGCGCCGGAGGGCGCCATGACCGCCGCGACGCTCCGCTCCTCGCGCTTCAAGGTGATCCTCGCGTTCGCCTGCATCTATCTGATCTGGGGAAGCACCTACCTCGCGATCCGGTTCGCGGTCGAGACGATCCCGCCCCTTCTCATGGCGGGCGTCCGTTTCGTGATCGCGGGCGGCCTCCTCTACGGCTGGCTCGCCCTGCGCGGGGAAACGATGCCTCCCACGCGCCGGCAGTGGTCGGCCGCGGCGATTCTCGGGGGGCTCTTCTTCCTCGGAGGAAACGGCGCCGTCTCGTGGTCCGAGACGCGCGTCCCGTCGGGGCTCGCCGCCCTGCTCGTCGCCACCATCCCGTTCTGGATCGTGCTGTTCGACTGGATGCGCCGGGGTGGAACGCGCCCTTCGGCCGCGGTTCTGTGCGGCGTGCTCGCCGGCTTTGCGGGTGTCGTGCTCCTGGTGGGGACCCGCGGGCCGGAGGGAGGGATCGACCACGCGGGGGCGGCGGTGCTGGTCGTCGGACCGATGGCCTGGGCCGCGGGAACGGTCTTCTCGCGGCGGCTTTCCCATCCCCGTTCCCACCTCCAGTCGGGCGCCATGCAGATGCTGGTCGGAGGCCTCGCGTTGTGCGCCGCCGGACTCCTGCTGGGCGAGGCGCGGCAGGTCCACGTCGCGGCGATCTCGATGCGCTCGATTCTCGCGATCCTCTACCTGATCGTCGCGGGTTCGATCGTGGCCTTCAGCGCCTACAACTGGCTGCTCCAGGCCTCGACGCCCGCCCGGGTCGGGACCTACGCGTTCGTCAACCCGATCGTCGCGGTGTTCCTGGGATGGGCGTTCGCCGGCGAGGCGTTCGGGCCGAACACGCTGGTCGCGGCCCTCTTCATCCTGGCGGGAGTCGTGCTGATCGTATTCTCGCGCATGCGCGCGAAGAACGGCGGGGCTGAGCGCGCCGCAGCGTCCCGCGGGCGGGCGGCATGACCCGCCGGCTGGGCGGGCGGTAAATGCAAAGGGCGGACCCTGAGGTCCGCCCTTCGAGCCGCGACCGGCCCTTCCGTGCTCGGCCGCAGTGCTGTTATCCGAACGCTCGCTACTTCTTCCCGCCGTCGCTGCCGGAAGCGCTTCCCGCCGGGGCAGACGCGGCGTCGGGGGCCGCATCCTTGCCCGCGTCCGCCTTGGCGGACGCTGCCTTGTCCGCCTTGGACGCTGCCTTGTCCGCATCCGCCTTGGCGGACGCTGCCTTGGACGCCTCCTTCATGGCCGCCTTCTCAGCCTTCGCGGCACGTTCGCTCGCGTCGGCCTTGGAGCCGGCCCCATGCACGACGGCCACCTTGCCGTCAGCCGGCACCGCGCCCTTGGCGACACGAGCCTCCTCCTTGGCCGCCTTCACGACGTCCCCGAGGCGCAGCCCCATTCCGGTGGCGATCTGTCCCCACGACATCCCCTCCCCGCGCAGATCGAAGACCTGCTTGGCCGTGAGGTCGGTCGATCCGTTGGCGACGAGGGCATGGGCGATCATCAGCTGCCCCCAGCTCGCCTTGAGATCGTTCTTCTCGGAGAGGAGCGCGTCCGGCGTGGTGCCGAATTCCGCCGCGAGCCGCGCGGCGATCTTCGCGTCGCCGTCGGCCGCGACGTTCTTCTCGACGTCGTTGGAGGCGGCATCCAGGGCCGTGGTGACCTTCTGGTCCGTCTTGGCGTCGACCTTCTTTCCCTCGTCGCGGATCCGCGCCAGAACGTCCGCGGCGCTTGGCGCCGCCGGGGCGGCCGCGTCGCTGCTCACGGCGGGCTGACCGGGATCGGCCGGAGCGGTCGTCGGCGCGGGAGCCGGCTGCGTGGCCGGAGGCGGCTGCGTGGCCGGAGCCGGCTGCGTGCTCGGCGTCTGGGTCTGGTCCGCGGCGCCGGGCGCGGTCTGCGTCGCGGCGTCGTCGGCCAGCGCCGGGATCGCGGCGAGGGACAGGAGGCCGAGAGTTACCAACAGGGAGGTGGTGCGCTTCATGGAACTGACTCCTTCATGGCCGCGCGTCCCGAACGCACGTCCGAGGCGGCGACTCACGGTCTCCGCGGAACCTAAAAAATGGCCAGGGTCCTCGCGCCCCACCCCGGAGAGGCGAGGCGCGGAGGAGATGTCGTGATCGAAATCCGTTCCAACCCTGGCCGCCTCGATTCATCCCGGCGCCGTCATGGCGACGCCGAGGCAGACGTTCAGGAGAAAGGGACATGCCAGCGTGGGGAGCTGCGCCTGTGAAAAGCGCAAGTCGCTAGCACGAGGCCATTTAGCGCCGAGGCGGCCTTGCGCCGCGCGAACGAAAGGGCGCCGCCCTGTCCCGTTGCGGACAGGATACGGCGCCCGTGGAACGGCTGGGGACGGCTCGGACAAGTCCCACTCGCCCGGCGCGCCTCCCATTTCGCGACCGCTCCGTTCACGTGGGGCCCAACCAGCTCCCTGCTTCTCACTAGGTGACGCCCGGGGCCTCTGCTATAGAGGAGCTACGTGAAACCCATGAGCCGGGCACGGTTACAGGTCCTGGCGGCGGCTCTCATCTTCTCCGTGGGGGGCGCCGGGATCAAGGCGTGCGCCTTGACGAGCTGGCAGGTGGCGAGCTTCCGATCCGGCATCGCCGCGCTCGCCGTCTGGCTGATGATGCCGGAAGCCCGGCGCGGCTTTCGGCGTCCCGTGTGGCTCGTATCCCTGGCCTACGCCGCGACGGTTCTCCTCTTCGTCCTCGCGAACAAGCTCACGACGTCGGCGAACACGATCTTCCTGCAATCGACGGCCCCGCTCTACATCCTGCTGCTGGCGCCGGCGCTCCTGCGCGAGAAGACGCGCGCGTTCGACTGGGCGATCATCGGACTCCTGGCGATCGGCCTCTCCTTCTTCTTCGTGGGCGCCGAGGCTCCCCTCCGAACCGCGCCCAATCCGGCGCTCGGCAACATCCTCGCTGCCGCCGCGGGGATCACCTGGGCCCTGACCGTGATGGGGCTGCGCTGGATCGGTCGCGCGGAGGGCGCCGCGGGATCCGCCCCGGCCGTCGTGATCGCGGGCAACGCCATCGCCTTCCTGGTCGCGCTTCCCTTCGCGCTGCCCGTGGAGCACGCGCGCGCGCTCGACTGGGTGATCGTGTCGGGGCTGGGGGTCGTGCAGATCGGCGTGGCCTACGTGTTCCTGGTGCGGGCCATGCGCCACGTCCCGGCGCTGGAGGCCTCGGTGCTCCTCCTCCTCGAGCCGGCGCTGAACCCGCTCTGGGCGTGGATCATCCATGGGGAGCGGCCGGGTCCCTGGTCCAACGCGGGCGGGCTGCTCATCCTCGGCGCCACCGGGCTCAAGACCTGGCTGGACTCGCCGCGGGGCCGTCCGCGTAACGCACCACCAGCACCGTGACGTCGTCGGCCGGCGGATGGCCTGACGCGAACGCCCGCACGTCGTCGAGCAGCGATTGGAGGATCGCAGACGGAGGGCTTCCCCGGCTTCGCTCGAGACACGAGAGCAGGCGCTCTTCGCCGTACTGCTCCCCGCCCGGCGCCTCGGCGTCGGTGACGCCGTCGCTGTAGAGCACCAGCGTGTCCCCAGGCGTGAGCAGCGCCTCCTCCTCGGCGTAGGAAGCGAAGTCGAAGGCGCCCACCATCAGCCCGCCCTCTTCCAGGCGCGTCATCGTCCCGTCGCCGCGGAACAGGAAGCCGGGGTTGTGTCCCGCGTTGCAGGTGACCAGCTTCCCCGCCCGGTCCAGGCAGCCGTAGAAGAGGGTCGCGAAGCGCGCCTCGATCGCGCGGCGGAGGAGGGCCTTGTTGACGCGGTCGACGGTCATGGCGGGCGGCACGTCCGGTCCCACGTGCGAGGCGAGGATTCCCTGGGCCATCGCGGCCAGGATCGCCGCCGGCGGCCCCTTGCCCGCGACGTCCCCGAGCGCGAACGCCAGGCGTCCGTCCCCCAGCTCGAAGTAGTCGAAGAAGTCTCCGCCGATCGTCCGGCAGGGAATGGAGGATCCGGTGGCGCTGCACGTGGCCGCCTCGTGGGAATGCGGGGGCAGCAGCGCCTGCTGGATCGAGGCCGCCGTGCGCAGCTCCTGCTGCTCGCGTCCGCGGGCTTCCGCCGTGGCGATGACGTGCGTCAGGTACCGGCCCTGGATGATGAAGACGTAGTTCACGGCCAGGAAGAGCGCGCCGAAGAGCAGCGACCAGACCAGGATCTCCACCATCACGTGCGCCGAGCGGAGCAGTCCGGGGGCGATGGTGAAGTGGAGCACGACCGCGGCGAGGAGGGTTCCCACCAGGCTGGCGACGCCGTAACTGGCGATCTCGCGCACCAGCCCCGCGCCGCGGTCGGCCCGACCGTCCCGCGAGAGTCTGGGGCGCACCCATTTCGTATTGGCCTCGATGCACCATCCGATGATCAGCGAGAAGATGAGCGAGGCGACGTAGTACGCGGCGAACTGGCGGCCGGTGGTGCTCTGGAACTGGAAGAACAGGGCAAAGGGAACCGCGATCAGCGCGGGACGAAGGAGCAGCTTCCAGACCGGGGATTTTCGGAAGGAGCGCGCGGCCATGCGCGCGATCCTAGCACGCCGCTTCGGCTTCCAGCTCCTTGAGCTTTCGGTAGAGGTTGCGCTCGCTGATCCCGAGGATCTTGGCGGCCCGCTGGCGGTGGCCGTTGCACTCGCCCAGGACCTGACGGATGTAGCGCCGCTCGGCCTCGGCCAGGGTCATCCGCGACGTCGCCGACTCGCCGTTGCGCATGGGCGCGGCGCGCACTCCGATCGGGAGCTCCGCGGGCTGGAGCACGTCGCCGTCCGAGAGGATCAGCGCGCGCTCGATCACGTTCTGCAGCTCGCGCGCGTTCCCCGGCCAGTCGTAGCGCACCAGCACGCTCATCGCCTCGGGGCTCACCGTGACGCCCCGCTTCCCGACGACGCCGCTCGAGTGGATGAAGTGCTCGACCAGGAGCGGAATGTCCTCGCGGCGGTCGCGAAGCGGCGGAATCTGGATCGAGAAGACGTTCAACCGATAGTAGAGGTCCTCGCGGAAGGTGCCGGAGCGCATCATCGCCTCGAGGTCGCGGTTCGTCGCCGCGATGACGCGCACGTCCACCGAGACGTCGGAGGTTCCGCCCACCCGGCGGAAGACGCCCGTCTCCAGCACGCGGAGGAGCTTCACCTGGAGCGCCGGCGTCACCTCGCCGATCTCGTCCAGGAACAGCGTGCCGCGGTCGGCGACCTCGAAGAGGCCGTGCTTGAGCCGCACGGCGCCGGTGTAGGCGCCCTTCTCGTGCCCGAAGAGCTCGCTCTGGAGCAGGTTCTCGTGGAGCGAGGCGCAGTCGACGACGACGAAGGGCCGCCGCGCCCGGCGGCTCGCGCGATGGACCGCGCGCGCCACGAGCTCCTTCCCCACGCCGCTCTCTCCACGGATCAGGACCGTGGAATCGGTGCCGGCCACGCGGCCGATCAGGCCCATGACCTCGCGAAGCGGCGCCGTGGAGCCGACGATGCGATCGCTCGGTTTCAGCCGGTCGACGTCGCGCTGCAGGGCGAGGTTCTCGCGGGCCAGCGCCTGGACTTGAAGCGCGCGCTGGAGCACCGCTTCCATCTGTCCCAGCGTGCACGGCTTCGCCAGGAAATCGAAGGCCCCCTGCTTCATCGCCCAGATCGCCTCCTGCACGGTGCCGAAGGCGGTGAGGACGATGACCTGCGTCGCCGGGAAGGCTCCGTGGATCTCGGGGATCAGGTCGAGGCCGTTCCCGTCCGGAAGGCGCAGGTCCAGGAAGACGACGTCATACGCGCGCTCGGCCAGGAGCTCGCGCGCATCGGCCAGGGAGCCGGCGGTCTCGAGCGAGTAGCCGGCGTGCCGCAGCTCCTCGTGCGCGATCACGCGGAACGATTCTTCGTCGTCGACCAGGAGAACCCGGGGCTCAGCCATCCTCTCCTCCACGGGACTGGATCGGCAGCTCGACCGTGAAGCGCGCGCCGTGCGGCGTGAGGTTCTCGGTCCGGATCACCCCCCCCTGCCTGGCGACGATGCTCTGGGAGATGGAGAGCCCCAGTCCCGTTCCCCGCCCCGGGGGCTTCGTCGTGAAGAAGGGATCCCAGATGCGGTCCTTGATCTCGGGAGGAACGCCCTGCCCGGTGTCGTCCACCTCGAGCATGGCCGCCTCGGCCGTGTAGCGCGTGCGCGCCGTGAGCACGCCCCCCTTCGGCATCGCCTGGAGCGCGTTCATCATGATGTTCAGGCAGACGCTTCGCATCGCCCCCTCGCGCGCCCAGATGCACGGCAGTCCCGGCGCCAGGTCCAGCTGGGAGCGGATCCCCTGGACCGTCATCTGGTATCCGAGCAGCGCGGCCGTGTCGTCCACCGCGCGATTCAGGTTGAACCAGTTCGCCTTCTCGGACTCGGGGCGGGCGAGGAGCATCAGCTTGTCGGCGATGTCGCGCACCCGGCGCGTCTCCCGCTCCAGGATGTCGAGCAGCCGCGTCACGTCGGCGGCGGAGGCGGCCTCCTGCGGGTCGGAGAGACGACGGCGGAGCGCCTCGACCCCGGCGAGCAGCGACGCGAGCGGGTTGTTGATCTCGTGGGCGACGCCGGCGGCCAGGATGCCCAGCGACGCGAGCCGCTCGCTGTGACTGAGCTGCCGCTCCAGGGCGCCGCGATCTTCGACGAACGGGAGCGGCGCGGCGATCCCCGCGGCCGGCGCCAGGGTGGTGGGCGCCGGAGGACCGGCGGTTCCGGGGTTGGTTGAAGCTGGGCTCTCCACTGACATGGTGGTCTCCGTTCTCTGACAGATTGGCAGAGGAGGCCCGCGCGCCGATACGGTACCTAGGTAGAAGTCCCGCACCTACCGGAGCCGAAGTGCTTGGCCGATGGGGGCTCGCGGCCGGTTGCGCGCGGCGCCGCCCGGCCGGGCGTTCGCGGCACAATTCGTGCGGTTCCTGCTCCCGGTCGACGCGACGACCAAGCACCGAGCGCGATCCCGGGAAGCGCTGCGCCGCCCGGCTTCGCGGGGCCACCACGGCGGGCAAAGGGGGAGATGGAATGAAACCGCTCATCTCGGATGCCGGAATCTCGGCGCTACGCCGGGAGATGGACCGGCTCTTCGATCAGTTCTGGGGCTCGGAAACGCCGGTCAACACGTACGGGGTATGGGTCCCCTCGCTCGACATCGCCGACAAGGGGGACGCGATCGTCGTGAAGGCGGAAGTCCCGGGCGTGGATCCGAAGGAGATCCAGGTCACGGTGGACGAAAACGTCCTCACGCTGACGGGCGAGAAGCGGTACGAGAAGGACGAGAAGGACGAGAAGCACTATCGCATGGAGCGGTCGATGGGCAGCTTCACCCGGAGCGTTCAGCTCCCCCTGCCCGTCGATGCGACGAACGTCACGGCGGTTCACAAGAACGGCCTGCTCACGATCCGACTCCCGAAGACGAAAGCCGTGAAAGGCGCCGCGATCCCGGTGAAGATCGAGTGACGTCCCGAAGCTCCTAGAGGTCGAGTTCCATGTAGAGGGCGCCGGGGACCGGGTTCGGGCGATAGGGCTCGATCGCGCGAAAACCCAGCGCGCGGTATAGCGCGATGGCCGCGTCCATTCCCGGTACCGTGTCGAGCCGCATGCGGCGATATCCGCGGGCGCGAGCCTGGCGGATCGACGCGGCGGCGAGATCACGCCCGGCGCCCAGACCTCGATACGCCGGCCGCACGTACAGCCGCTTCATCTCGCACACGCCGCTCTCGAAGGGGCGGATCGCGATGCACCCCGCCGTTCCCGCTTCCGTCGCCGCCAGGAGCAGGCAACCTTCCGGTTCGGCGTAGGCGCCCGGCAGGGTCGCCACCTCGCGCTCGAAATCCTGAAATCCCAGATCGAACCCGAGCGATGCCGCGTACTCGAGAAAGAGGGTCCGGGCGAGAGCGAAGTCCTCCGGAGTCTCGGCGCGGCGGATGGAGACCGGTCGCGCGGCCACGGAGCGGCGGGTCAGCGAGCGGGAGGCGAGCCGGCGGCGGGCGCCGCCGGAAAGACGGTGGGCACGCTGGCGACCACGTGGATCAACGCCCGATTGGAGCCCGCGTGCCGGAGCAGCGTCAGCTTGTCCCCTTCCACGCGCATCCGGCCGGTGAGGATCGCCGCGGCGGCGAGGGTCCGCCGCTCGAGGATCTCCCGCCAGAGGGCGAAGGGAGCGCGCAGCGTGAAGCCCGCGTCGGGGTGGGACGGACCGGCCGTGAACTCGGCGCGCTCGCACCGTCCCTGCGCCAGCGCGAGGAACAGGTAGAGCGGCTTCGCGAGCCCGGCGTCGGCTTCGAACGCGAACAGGAGGTTCCCGTTCCACCCCGCGCCCCAGCGCGCCGCGGCATTCCGGTATTCCGAGGAACGGTTCACCGCCTCGCGGAGCGCTGCGGCCCACTCCGGGGTTCCGAACGGGATTCCCTCGGTCATCGAGCGACTTCGTCCGGAATCGGAGCGGCCGGACGCCGCTCGTCCAGGGGGATGAATCCCGGATTCAGGACGGCGTCGGGATCGAAGCGCCGCTTGGCGGCGGCGAACGGCTCCCACATCGGTCCGAAGTGCTCGCGCCACTCTTCCGGCGTGAACTCCACGTACCCCGACAGGTAGCGCTTCCCGCCCATCGCGATCGAAAGGCGGCTGGCCACGTCCAGCATCGGCTTGGCGTCCTCCCAGTAGCGGGCCGGAATCGCGGGAAGGATGCCGAATCCGAGAAGGTCCTCTCCCTCGGGCCGCATGAACAGCTTCGAGCGCGACGTGTTCCCTTTCGCGGGCCAGAGGAGAACGTGTCCGCCCACCAGGATCGAGGGGGGCAGATCGGGGAGGATGGCCTCGAGCAGGTCGGGAGCGGTCGCCCAGGGCATGACGCACTCCGTCCAGGCGTGGACGTGCTCCCACGTGCCGCCGCGCTTCCAGAGGTCGAATACCGGCTCCAGGCGCGCGAAGAAGTCGTACGTGGGGAGGTCGTCGACGTACAGGTTCTCGTAGGGGGTCAGTCCCGCCAGGAGTGCGGCGTCGTCGGGCTCGGCGTCCTCGTCGAACTCGACCGTGGCGTGGAAGGGATAGAACCAGCGCGCGAACACCTGGCGCCGCCCGTTCACCGGCTTCGTCCCCTGAGGCGAGGGGGAGGCCCACGACTCGAGGTGGTCCCAGCGCCCGGAGTCCATCGCCGTCCGCGCGTCGTCCATGAAGCGCCGCGCGTCGTCGTACAGGAGATAGTAGGTGCGGGTCATCGGCTTCACCCGGCGCAGCTTGAGCCGCGCGCGCGTGATGATGCCGCACTGTCCCATCCCCGCGATCACGGCCTCGAAGAGATCCTGATGCTTCCCCGGGCCGCAGGTCACCGTCTCGCCCGCGCCGGTGACCACGTCCAGCTCCTCGACCTGATCTCCCTGCGTGCCGTAGCGGAAGGAGGCCACCCCGATCCCCGCGACCGAAAGGGTGCCGCCGATCGTCACGTTCAGGTTGTTGGTCAGGACGGGAGGCGCCAGGCCGAACGGCTTCAGCTTCTGCAGCAGCGTGCCCCAGAGGACGCCGGCCTCGACGTCGGCGGTGAGGCGCTCGTGGTCGATCGTGAGCACGCGGTCGAGCGAGGGCATCGCGAGAAGGATGCCCTGCTCGGACAGCCCGACGTGGCTCTGGCTGTGGCCGCCGCCCCGCGCCGAGACGGTGAGCCCGTGCTCGCGCGCGAAACGGACCGCGGCCAGGACATCCTCCGGGGCGCGCGGCTCCACGAGGAGCCGCGGCACCGAGCGGAAGACGTGGCCGAAATTGGTGGTCAGCTCCTCCGGCACCTCGCCGGCGTCGCGGACCGCTCCCGTGACGGAGCGCTTCAGCTTATCGCGCAGTCCGCTCACGAGCCGCGCGGCGCATGTGGACCAGGAGCTGAATCTGTCCCCGGTGTCCCGAGAAATGCTCGAGCAGATGGTAGTAGTACCAGCGCACGTTGAAGCTCCGCACCGAACCGTCGGGACGCTCGCGCTGGATCTCCCGCTCCATGTCTTCCGGCGCCCGTTCCCGCGCCGTGCGCTTCAGGAACTCCCGCGAGCGGTCGAGCAGGTCGTGGTAGAACGCGAGGTCCTTTCCGTTCAGCGGCGGAAACGCCGGCGCTCCCTCCGGCACAGGGAGCCCGTCGCCGTCCGCGTCGATGCCCAGCACGTCCTCCACCGGGGCCGCCGGGTCGCCGCCGAGCACGAATTTGGTCCAGAACACCTCCACGACCGCCATGTGCGCGAGCAGCATCCCGATGGTGTTCATGCCGGGCGCCGGCTGCCACATGAGGTCCTCGGGCGTCAGATCGCGCGTCGCTTCCTTGACCAGCCGGAGCTGGTCGTCGAGCTGCGCGAGGAACGTGCCCGCCTCCGGAGCGCTGAACCCCGGAAGCGGCAGGATGTGGGATCGAACGACGGTCTGCATGGGAGCCCTCCCCGCTTACGATGCCGGCTTCCGCGGCTTGTCCCAATCGGGCGCCGGCGGGAACACGATGACCGAGCCCGCGACCTTCTGGCCGGGTGGGACCCTGGCGGGCGGAACGTGATGCACGGGCGGAATGCTGCGGAGATAGGCGACCACCGCCATGGCGTCGGCATGGGTCAGGTGCGCGAAATCGGGCCACGGCATCGGCGGGGCGATCGGCGATCCGTCCTTCTTCACGCCGTTCTGAATGGCGCGAAGGATCTCGTCGTCGGTCCATCCCAGGAGGCCGGTGGAGTCCGGGGTCAGGTTGCGCGCGTAGGAGACGCCCCACGGACCCTGCCATCCCAGCTCGCTTCCCGAGAGGGCGCGGCTCATGTCGGGCGCGCCGTAGAAGTAGCCCGGGGTGTGGCAGTCGTGACAGCCGAGCACGGTGACCAGGTACTCGCCGCGCTGCACGGGAGTCATGGACGCGGCGGCCTGCGCGGCGGAGTCGGCCGGGGCGCCCGCGCCCTGACCCGGCTCGTTCTTGGAGCAGGAGGCCGCGGCGAGCGCAAGGAGGGCGAGGATCGCGATGCGGTGAATCCGATGCATGGTTCGTGGATCTCCTTTCGAAGTTCGCTGCGTGAAACCGCTACCGACTCCCCGGCGCGAGAAGGTCGCGAGCGACCTTCACGACCAGCCCGAGCACGACCAGCACGACGACCGCCCGTATGAAACGGTCCCCCTGGCGCACGGCCAGGTGCGCGCCGAGGAACCCGCCCAGGAGCTGCGCCCCCGCCATCGGGAGGGCAAGGCTCCAGAGGACCGAGCCGCGGCTCGCGAAGAGGGCGACCGCCGCGAGGTTCGATCCGAAGTTCACGACCTTGGCGTCCGCCGTCGCCCGCGTGAGCGTGCGGTGCAGCAGCGTCACGAGAACCAGGATCAGGAACGTGCCGGTGCCGGGACCGAAGAAGCCGTCGTAGGCGCCGATCCCGAGGGCGGCTCCCGCCCAGATCCAATCCGCCCGTCGTTCGGACGGCGCGGCGGCGCGACGCTCCTCCGACGGGCGGACGGAAACCACGACCACCGCGGCGGCGACCAGAAGCACCAGCACCAGAGGTCGCAGCACTTCGGGCCGGATCGCAAGCGCCAGCGCGACGCCTCCGGCCGAACCCGCGACCGCGAGCGGGAACGCGAAGCCGGCCGCCTTGCGGTCGACCAGCCCGGCGTGCGCGTAGCGCGACAGCGCCGCGAAGGAACCGAAGACCGACTGGCCCTTGTTGGTCCCGAGCGCGAGGTGCGGCGGCAGGCCGGCGGCGAGGAGCGCGGGCACCGTCACGAGCCCGCCGCCGCCGCCCACCGCGTCCATCGCGCCCGCGAACATCGTGGCCGCGCACAGGGCCACGACGGTGCCCGCCGAGAGTTCCGCCGCCGCCTCCTTCCCGACCGTTACGCCGCGAGCGCGGGATTATAGCAGGGGCTTCCCCACGAATCGAAGTCCCGCGGCGGCGATGTCCCGCTCGCGGATCAGGCGGCTCTCCAGCTCGAACGCGACCTCCAGGACGCGCACCCCGCGCGGGCCGCCCTTGGCGCGCGCGGCGAAGCCGCGGTAGAGGAAGGGAGCCTCTTCCACCGCGGAGAGCTCCAGGCGTTCACGCGCCGCGGCGAGCATGTCGTGCCCCGTAGCGAGAGGCGGATCGGACGCGTGCTCCTGGCGCCATCGCGCGAGAGGACGGCGCTCGGCGGCGTGCGCCGGATCGGGAGGCTCGATCACGTCCGCGGCGACGAGCACCGATTCGAGGTCGTAGAACCACCGCGCCGTGTGCACGTTGACGCGATCGAACGCAACCTCCTCGGCGAGGAGGAGGCCGCCGGGCGCCAGCGCGGCGAGCGCGCGGTCGAGCGTCCGGCCGGCCGGCTGGAGCGCGTGAAGGGCGTTCGTGAAGAGGACCGCGTCGAACGGCTCGTCGGGAGTGAAATTCGAGAACTCGGCCTCGATCCACTCCAGCGGGGCGTCCCCTCGCTCGGGAGGGGCTGCCTCGTCGAGGGCCGTGACGGCATAGCGCCGGCGTGCCAGCTCGAGCGCCACCGCTCCGTCGGCCGCTCCGACCTGGAGCAGGCGCGCGGGCGGAGGCGGCAGATGGCGCTCCAAGAAGGCGATCGTCTCGCGAAGGGCGACGCCGTTCACGACGGGGATCGGCTCACGGCGCGGTTTTGGGCACGGCGCCTGCCCGGACGTCGGCTTCACGCATCTGCACGGGCGAGGCCGGAAGGAGATCGAGCGCGATCGTCCGCCCCGCGCGGTCGACCTGGCCGAAGGTCAGCACGCCGGTGGGACAGGCATGAACGCACGCCGAGCAGCGCACGCACTCCGGATCCCGCATCGGCTCTCCCTTGTTCGCGAAATTCATCACGTCGATCCCCTGGTGGCAGACCGACGTGCAGACGTTGCAGGAGATGCACTTCTTCTTGTCGGGCACGATGGCGAACCGGCTGAAGCGCGCGTACACGTGCATCAGCGCTGCGAGCGGGCAGAAGAACCGGCACCAGACCCGTCCCGAGAACCAGAAGTAGAGACCGTATCCGATCACGCCGGCGAGGAACACGTCCACGATCCACTTGTACTGGGTCTTGAAGACCGGATCGAAGAGCCGGTCGGCCCAGTTCCCGTCCGGGAGGATCCACCCCGCGATCCGCACGCCGAGCAGCAGAAAGGCGACCGCCAGGACCCCCTGCCCCGCGAGGTTGAGGCGGTTCCACGCCGGGCCGTGCGGCATCTTGTGACGGTGGGTGTCGCCCAGCGTCTCGGCCAGAGCGCCGCAGGAGCAGATCCAGCCGCAGTAGACGCCCTTGCCGAAGAAGTAGATCCCCAGCGGGATCAGCACGAAGGTCTGCGCGGCGCTGATGCCGATCCACCACCAGAGCGGGTCGTGCGTGAACACGTTGTACACGTTGAGGGGCCAGGCGAGGATCAGCCCGTAGGCGCGCCAGTACTCGCGGCCGTGGCCGTAGGTCACCGACGGGAACAGCGCGTCGGCCAGGCCGCGCGGGAGCAGGTGGTTGTGCCCGAGGAGCGGAAGGACGATCTCGGGAAGCAGGAAGAGCGGCACGACCTGGATCGCGGCGAGCGTCGCGGTCTGCGCCGTGACGTAGGGGGTGCGGCGGCGCCGGATCCGCCGCCACCCGAAGAGGAGCACGACCGTGGTGTACGCCAGCGTGTACCAGAAGGAGGGGCCGGCCGCGCTGATGGCCAGGGTCCCGATCAGGGTGCGCGGATCGGCCGCATCCCGCGCGATCGCGCCGCCCGCCACGGCCAGGAGTGCCGGGAGGTTGAAGGGAAACCAGCTCCGCGCGGCGAAGAGGGCCGACATGCTGCCGCCCGACTTCCAGTTGTAGAGCCAGGCGCAGAAGAGAAGGAAGAGACCCATCGCGATCCAGGAGGCAGCACCGCGCTCCCCCGCGATCGGGATTCCGGAGCGGCGGAAGAACCCGAGCGGCGCGTCCCGGCCGATCATGGTGAAGACCGCGTCGTTCGGAATCCGCTCCACGCGGCCGCTCCCGTCCTCGAGCGTCGCGTCCTTGGCGCCGATCTCGCGGACGCGGGTCTTCGGCCGGATCGAGACGCCCGATCGGCGGAGGCGCTCGGCGTTCTCCGGCTTCGGCCGGACCAGCTCGGCGCCGCGGTGCGCCAGCGTCACGCGCGCTCCGGCCCCGTCGAGCAGGAGCGCCGTCTCGACCGCCGAGTCGCCGCCGCCCACGACCAGAACGTTCTGCCCCGCGAAGTCCTTCGGGTCGTGGAGCCGGTTCGTGACCTTGTCGCGCTCCTCGCCCGGGACGCCGAGCCTCCGGTAGTCGCCGCTCTTTCCGATCGCCACCAGCACCCGCCGGGCCCGGATCGGCTCTCCGTCCGCCCGCTGCACCGCGAGCATCCCGCCGCTCTCGCGGGCGACCCGCGTCGCGTGGCCTGGCAGGACTTCGATTCGGGCCGCGGCGGCCTGCGCGCGAAGCTCCTCGAGGAGCGGCTCCTTCACGTCGGCGGTGACCTGCAGCGGCCCCACGGGCTTCATCCCGGTGGGGTAAGTGAAGATCGGCTTCTTCTTCGGGAAATTGGCGACGGTGGCGAACGGCTCGGCGCTCTCGAGGACGGCGAAGGAGAGACCGGCGCGCCTCGCCTCCATCGCGGCGGCCATGCCGGAAACCCCGGCGCCGACGATGACGAGATCCAGCGCCGCGGCAGGGGGCGCCGCTTGCGCCGGGGGCAAGACGTCTTCCCCGGGCGGCGGGGTGCGCGGCGTTCCCCTGAGGTCGAGGGCGATTCGCTGGACCGCGCGCGCGCCCGTATCGAGGGCGTTCTTGAGGAGCGGGATTCCCGTCAGGTCGCCCGCGACGAGAACGCCGGGCACGCGCGTGGTCCCGTCGGAGCGAACCTCCGGGAGCTTCTCCACGGTGCCCGCGGGCCATCGTGTGTGCAGCCAGCGGGCGTAGCGGCGGATCGGGTTGGGCATGCGGGAACTATACTCGGGACCGGGCGGGGCGTGACCGGGCGTACCGGCCAAGGGCGGAGGTTCAGCCGAGGATCTGGCGGACGACCCGCGAGAGCTCGTCGGGCATGCAGGGCTTCTGGAGGAAGGAGACGCCGGCCTCGATGACGCCGCGCCGGACCAGCGCGTCGTCGGTGTAGCCGGAGACGTAGAGCACCTTGGTCGCGGGGCGGACCTCCGCCATGCGGCGCACCAGCTCGCCCCCCGCCATGCCGGGCATGATCACGTCGGTGACGAGCAGGTCGATCGCCTGGCCGAAGCGCGACGCCACCTCCAGCGCCTCGATGCCGTTCGCCGCTTCGAGCACCCGGTACCCGGAGGCCTCGAGCACGTCGCGGAAGAGGTCCCGGACCATCGTCTCGTCCTCCACCAGCAGGATCGTCTCGTGGCCGGGGGTGAGCGCGGGGACGGCGAGCGGGGCGGGCTCGTCCGACGCCGGAGCCTGAGCGCTCGGGAAATAGATCGTGAACGTCGCCCCCTCGCCCAGGGCGCTGGTGACGAACACCTCTCCCTCGCTCTGCTTCACGATGCCGTACACGGTCGAGAGCCCGAGGCCGGTGCCCTCTCCGACGGCCTTGGTCGTGAAGAAGGGCTCGAACGCCCGCTCCAGGGTCGAGGCGTCCATTCCCTGCCCGGTGTCGCTCACGACGAGGCTGACGTAGGAGCCCGTCCGGAGGGGTTCGGGGCGCCCCGCGTCTCCTTCCCCCGCCTGCGGGCCCATCCCCGGCGCGACGTCGCGCGTCCCGAGAACGAGCCGGCCGCCTCCCGGCATGGCGTCGCGCGCGTTCACGACGAGATTGATCACGACCTGCTCCACCTGGCCGGCATCGGCGCGGATCCAGGGACGCTCGGCGTCGAGCCGGGTCACGAGCTCGACGTCTTCGCCGATCAGGCGCTTCAGCATCGGCTCCATGCCGGCGACGACGGCGTTCAGGTCCACGGCCCGGAGCTGGAGGACCTGCTTTCGGCTGAATGCGAGGAGCTGCCGGGTGAGGGTGGCCGCACGGTTGGCGGCGTGCTCGACGGCGTCCACCTCGGCGCGCAGCTCCTCGGAGGCCCCGAGCTTGTCCCGGAGGAACTTCAGGTGGCCGAACATCGCGGTCAGGAGGTTGTTGAAGTCGTGCGCCACCCCTCCGGCCAGGCTCCCCACCGATTCGAGGCGCTGCGCGTGGCGCAGCTTCTCCTCGCTCTCCTGGAGCGCCCGCTCCGCGCGGCGCCGCTCGGTGATGTCGGTCGCGACGCCGATCACGCCCTGGATCGAGCCGTCGGGATCGCGCAGCGGCACGTAATAGACGTCGTAGGCGAGGGTGCCCAGCTCCACGGAATCGGTCACCGTCGCGCCGGCCAGCGCGTCCCGGATGGCGGCCCCGATGCCCGGCGTGTCCCGATAGATCTGGAATGCGGACCTCCCGACCACCTCCCCGGGTGCGAGCCCGAGCGCTTCCAGCCCCTTCCCCTCCGAGAGGGTGAAGAGGCCCTCGCGGTCGACCGCGAAGAGCACGATCGGGGCGCCGGAGATGACGGTCTGGAGGCGGTCCTTCGCGCGCCGCACGACTTCCAGGTTGGAGAGGTCCTGGATCTGGCCCAGGACCTCGAAGGCGCGACCGTCGGGGCCTTTGATCGGCAGCGCCGTCAGGTACAGCTCGCGGCCGTCGGGAGCGTGCACCTCGCGATGCACGGCGGCATTCGTCTCGAAGGCGCGGCGGACCGGGCACACGCCGCACGCGCCCGACTCCCCCACCAATCCCAGGCGCTCGCACAGCTCGGCGCAGGGCCGGCCGGTCCAACCCTCGTCCTCGCGGCCGAAGAGCTGCGCCATCGCCTTGTTGTGCCACGTGACCGCGTGGGAGGCGTCGGTGACGAAGGCGCAGGTGTCGCTCTGGTTGGCGACGGCGGCGAACTTCTGCCGTTCCCGGTCGAGGATGCGGAGCTGGGCATCGAGCGTCTTGAACCAGCGCTCGTACTGCTCGTGGCGCGCGCGGTGGTATTCGCCATCGCGCACCGACGCGACCTTCCAGACGAGCACGTCGAGGATCGATTCGGCGGCGCCGCCGGCCGCTTCGGACCCCGCCTCCCGCACCCAGACGAGCGTGACGCGCGCGTTTCCCGCGGGCGCCGGCACGGTGCGCCGCGCCACGAGGGCGCCCGTGGGGCCGTAGTGGCGAGGATCGGCATCGGGTCCCTCGAGCGCCGCCTGCTGGAATCGCACCCGGCGCTCGAGGTCGCCCGCGGCGCCGTCCTGGTGCCACGCCTCTGCCGCGATGCCATCGTCGGTAACCAGGAAGAGCGCCGAGGCCCCATGGGCCCCGGAAGCCAGCAGACCGGCCCCGCGGGCCAGCGCCCCCGCGAGGCCGGTCTCGCTCCAGACCTCCGCGAGCTGCCGCGCGATCCGGCTCTCCGGGCTCGACGAGTGCGCGGGCGAAGCCATCCGTCAGGCGGGCGCGCGCCGGGGCGAAGCCTTGGCGGCGTACGCCCTCGCGAGCCAGTCGGCGACGCGCTGGACCTGGGCCACGGTGGATTCGTCGAACGCGGCGACCCGATGGCTGTCGATGTCGATCTGCCCGTAGATCGTGTCGCCGTCCCGGATCAGAACGACCAGCTCGGAGCGGGTCTCGGTGCTGCAGGCGAGGTAGTTCGTGATCTCGCGCACGTCGGGGACGTTCATGTTGCGCCGCTCCGCGACCGCCGTGCCGCAGACGCCGTTACCCACGCCGATGAACACGTGATCGGTCGGAGCGCCGACGAACGGCCCGAGCCGCAGCATGTTGTCCTCGAACAGCTCGTAGACGCCGGTCCAGTGGAAGCGCGGGTCGGTCTCGTGGAGCCCGCGCACCGCCTCCTCCAGCAGGCCCTCGAGCGGAGCTCCATCCTTGGAGAGCTGGTCCAGGCGCGCGATCAGTTGGTCGACGGTCATGGTTCGGTCCTCGGATGCAGGGGAGTTTGCCGCCTCCGCCGAGGCGGAGCGCCGCGGAGATGGATCGGCAGGGAACGGGCCCATCTTGACGGGGTCGCCTCGGGTGGGGCCGGCCCCGCCGACGGGGATAGGTTACCCCCTTTTCAGGACGGCGAGCTGTCCCGCGTGGTAGAGAGCGTGATGCACGGCGCCGTGGGCCAGCCGGTAGAGGGTCGTCCTGCCGCCGGGCGCGGCCGTCTCCAGCCGCTCGTCGGGGATCGCCGCGATGGCCCGGTTCAGCTCGTCGTGGGTCTCGCGGAGCGCGGCGAGCGCCGTCTTCCAGGCGGCCGCGCCCGGATCGGCCACGCGAGGCCAATCCTCGGCGTCGGTGGGCTCGACGACTTCGCCGCGGAGCCGTCGCAGGACGATATCCTCCCAGGCGCGCATGTGGAGCACGATCTCCCAGGCGCTGTGGGCCCTGGCGACCGGCTTCCGCGCGGCGCGCGCCGCGTCTACGCCCTCCAGGATCTCGAACACGTGGGGACCATGCCACGAGTCGCCGTCGAAGGCCCGGCGATGCAGGTCGGCGATCCGTTCGGCTTCGCTCATCGTTCTTCCTCCGGCGGCGCCTTCAGGGCTGCGCCGCGCCGTGGGGCGTGTCAGACTGGCGGCCGTGCGGCCGCTCCTCATCACCTTCGATATCTTCGGCACGGTGCTCGACTGGCGGCGCGGCCTCGCCGACGCGCTCGAGGGTGAGGGCGTCGCGCTGGACGGCGCCGCGTTCGACCGGGTGATCGACGCGCAGGCCGGCCTGGAGTCGGGCCCCTTTCGATCCTACGCCGAGATCACGGCCGAGAGCTTGATCCGCGTGCTGGGCGTCGACCCGGAGCCCGCGCGCGCCATCGGCCGAAACGCCGGGGCGTGGCCGCTCTATCCCGATTCGCGGGACGCGCTCCGGCGCCTCCGGGCGATCGCGCCGTGCGTCGCGACCACGAACAGCGATCGGGAGCACGGCGAGCAGGTGCAGGCCGCGCTCGGGTTCCGGCTGGACGGGTGGATCTGCGCGGAGGATGTCGGGGTCTACAAGCCGGATGCGCGGATATGGCACGCCGCGTCGGCGCGGCTGGGCGTTGCGCCGGGCCCATCGTGGTGGCACGTGTCGGCGTACGCCGATTACGACCTCGCCACGGCGCGGGCGCTCGGCCTCACCGGCGTATTCGTGGCGCGGCCCCACGCGCGGCCGGGAGATCCCGACATCGCGGTGGCGAATCTGGCGGAGCTGGCCGAGCGGATCGAGCGTGCCGAAGCGGGCTAGCGCCCCTTCATCAGGCTCCGCAGCACGAACCCCACGTTGGCGGGACGCTCGGCCAGGCGCCGCATGAAGTAGGGGACCCATTCGGTGCCGTAGGTGACGTAGACCCGCATCCGGTACCCCTCGCGCACCAGCTCGTCTTGAAGGTTGCGCCGCACGCCGAGGAGCATCTGCACCTCCCACTCGTCGGGACGGCGGCCGTATTCCTGGGCCAGCGCTTTCGCCTCGGCGAGGAGCCTTTCGTCGTGCGTGCCGATGGCCGGGAAGAAGCCATCGGAGAAGAGCACGCGCATGAGCTGGCTGTAGGACTCGTCGACCTCGCGCTTTTCGACGAAGGCGACGTCGCTCGGCTCGAGGTAGGCCCCCTTCACGAGGCGGATCTTCGGGCGGAGCGGCTTCAGCCGTTCCAGGTCGGCCCGGGTCCGGCGCAGGCAGGACTGGACGGCAAGCCCCACGTTGTCGTGCTCGCGGCGGATGTACTCGAAGAGCGATACGGTCGCCTCAGTCGTGCCCGAGTGCTCCATGTCGATCTCCACGAAATTTCCCACCGCGGCGGCGTCCCGCACCAGCCGCAGCGTCAGCTCGCGGCAGAGATCGTAATCCAGCTCCAGCGCGATCTGCGTCGGCTTGACGGTGATGGTCGCGTCCAGCTTCCGCTGGGACAACTGCTGGAGGATTTCGTAGTAGGAGCGGTAGGAGTCGCGGGCCTCGTCCTGGTTTCGGACGTGCTCGCCCAGGTGATTCAGGATCACCTGGAGGCCGCAGCGGTTCAGGGAAGCCGCCGCGCCGAGCGCATCCTCCAGGGTCTCCCCCGCGATGAAGCGGCGGGCGAACCCCAGGCGCATCCCGGTCCCGCCGACCGTGCGCGTGAAGGCGCGCTGGGTGGCAAGCCAGGAAATGACGCTCCGGGTTACCGACATGGCGGTTGCGTGCGAAGGGTCAGGTTCAAGGCGGGCTGACTATACCGAAGCGCGTTTCCCGTTGGTAGACTCCTCCGGTCCGACCCGGATGCTCCTTTAGGCCCATGGGAGGTTCTCCATGAAACGAGTCGTCTTGCCGTTGGTCGCCCTCGCCCTCGCCGTCGCCTTCGCCGCGGGTCCGGCCGCGGCCCAGCACCAGCACGGAGCTTCGTCCTCTTCGGCTGCCGCGATACCGATGTTCAACGGACTGGGCGATGTCCATCATCCGATCGGAACCCGGTCGGCCAAGGCCCAGAAGCTGTTCGACCAGGGCCTTCGACTCTGCTACGCGTTCAATCACGATGAGGCGATCCGCTCGTTCCATGAAGCGGCGCGCCTCGACAGCGCGTGCGCGATGCCGTGGTGGGGGATCGCGCTGGCGCTCGGGCCTAACATCAACATGCCGATGGGCCCCGACGCCGAGACGCAGGCGCTGGAGGCCCTGGCCCGCGCCAAGGCGCTGGCCGCCGCGGCCCCCGAGGCCGACCGCGCCTACATCGAGGCGCTCGGTTTCCGCTACGGCACGCCCGCGGGGGAGAACCGTGCCCCGCGCGACAGCGCCTACGCCGACGCGATGCGCTCGCTGAAGAACCGCTACCCCAACGACCCCGACGCCTCGGTTCTCTGCGCCGAGGCGCTCATGGACCTCCGGCCGTGGGATCTCTACGACGTGAGCGGCGCGCCCAAGCCGGGCGCCGAGGAGATCGTTTCGATCCTCGAGGGCGTGATCGAGAAGAACCCGCGCCACACCGGAGCGCTCCACCTGTACCTGCACGCCATGGAGGCGTCGGCGCATCCGGAGCGCGCGGAGGCCGCGGCCGACCGGCTCGCCAAGCTCACCCCCGAAGCGGGGCACCTGATCCACATGCCGTCGCATATCTACCTGCGCGTGGGCCGCTACGACGACGCCGCGGAGCTCAACGCCCGCGCGATCCGCGTCGACCGCGACTACCTGAAACGCTACGACGTCCAGTCCATCTACCGGATGATGTACTACCCGCACAACATCCACATGCGATGGTCGGCGCTCTGCTCGGCGGGACGGAGCGCGGCCGCCGCGGCGGCCGCCAAGGAGCTGCTCGAGGCTGTGCCCTGGGAGATGGTGCAGCAGATGCAGCCGATGGAGTTCTTCCGCGCCGTGGAGTACTACACGCCGGCGCGCTTTGGAAAGTGGAACGAGATCCTCGCGCTTCCCGCTCCTCCGGCCGGCATGCAGGTCACCACGGGCATCTGGCACTACGCGCGGGGCCTGGCGCTGGCCGCGACCGGCCGCGGCACCGAAGCCGGCATCGAGAACGACAGCCTGGCCGCGATCGCGGCACGGCTTCCGGCCGACGCCGCGTTCGGACTGAACCCGGCGCGCCCGCTCCTCGACTTCGCGTCGGTGCTGCTGCAGGGCGAGATCGCGGCCCGGGCCGGATCGACGGATGACGCCGTGCGCCTGCTGACCCACGCAGCCGGGATGCAGGACTCGCTCCGCTACGACGAGCCGCCGCCCTGGTACGGCACGGCGCGCCAGGCGCTCGGCGCGGTGCTGCTCGGGGCGGGACGCACGCGGGAAGCGGCGGACGTCTATCGCGAGGACCTGAAGCGCTACCCCGAGAACGGCTGGTCGCTGTACGGTCTGGCCGAAGCGGTCAAGGCTTCCGGTGAGGCGAGCGGTCCGGAGATGCAGCGCTTCAAGAAAGCCTGGGAAAAGGCGGACGTCCAGATCAGCGAGTCGCGCTACTGAGGGCGACAGATCGTCAGGACGGTCCTGCCAGGGTGACAGAAGGGGATTGTGCCGCCGAGGCCGGGCGGCCGGAGACCGCTCGTAAGTGGCGCGCTCCCAAGGGACCGCTCGGGCCCGGCGAGGCCCCGACCCGCGGCATGCCGATTGCATTAGGTGAGCGTGGCGGCGCGCAGCGGCAGACGGTTCGCGGGAGAGCGCGGATCGGCTGAAGATGGCCGACGCGGGTACATCCTGCGATGCGCGTAGTCCAGGAGTCATACCGAACTTAGCAAGCGTCGATCTGAGCGGTTGATGCCTTGCCGGCCGCGTCTGGCGGGCTGGAAACGGCTCCACTTGGCGTCCACAAGATCGTGTATGTCCCGGATACGGCAGCCTGCCCCGCGCGCCGGAACTCATAGAGCGAGAGCCCGCGACGTGCAGTCGTCGCGGGCTCTCGCGTTCCCGGCGGGTCGCGCCGCCCGGCGGGGACCGGGACATGATAGATTCCCGGGCCCATGACCGACCTTCCGGCCCGAAGCTTCGCGCTTCCCGACCTGCGCGTGGTGCCCGTCGACTGCCTGGTCCCCCACGAGCGCCACGACGAGCATCGCATGGGGCCGCTCACCGCGCGCCTGCGGAGCGAGGCGGTGCTCCGCAACCCGCCGATCGTCACCCCGGCCTCGGCTTCGGGCGAGGAGCGCTACGTCGTGCTGGACGGGGCCAACCGGAGCGAGGCCGCGCGCGCGATCGGACTTCCGCACTTCGCGGTCCAGGTCGTGCCCTACGAAGAACCCGACGTGCGCCTGCTCACCTGGAATCACGCGCTCGCGGGGGCGGACGCGGGCTCCCTCTTCCAGCTCCTCTCGTCGGTGCCGGGGATCGCCTGCTCCCGCGAGTCGCAGGCGCACGCGCGCGCCCTGCTCGCGCGCCGCGAGATCATCGCCTACGCCGCTTCGACCGGCGGAGCGATCGCGCTCTCCGCTCCCGGCGACTTCACGGAGCAGAATCGCGCGCTGAACCGGGTCGTCGAGGCCTATCGCGAGAAGACCCGCGTCTACCGCGTGGGCTCCGATTCGGTCGAGGCCGCGCTCGAGCGGATTCCCGATGCCGAGGCGATCGTGGTCTTTCCGCGCTACGCCCCCGCCGAGGTGCTCGAGCTGGCCGCGACCGGCGAGCGCGTGCCGGCGGGGATCACGCGCCACCTCGTCCGGTGGCGCGCCCTGCGCGTGAACCTTCCGCTCGATCTGCTCGCCGACCGGGAGACGTCGCGCGAGGAAAAGCAGGCGTGGCTGCGGTCGTGGATGCGGGAGCGGGTGGAGCAGGGGCACGTCCGGTTCTACGAGGAGAGCACGGTCCTTTTCGACGAGTAGCGCGTCAGGGCGCGAGGACGATCTGCCCGGCTTTCATCACGAACGACGGCGTGAGCACCGCATGGATGTCGCGCGACGGATCGCCCGGCACCGCCACGAGGTCGCCGGCGTAGCCGGTCTCGATGCGCCCGATCTCGCGCTCCAGGCCGAGCAGCGCGGCATTCACCGACGTGGCCGCGCGGAGCGCCTCCAGCGGCGTGAAACCGGCCCGCACCATCCAGACCAGCTCCCGGCCGTTCTCCCCGTGCATCGTGTACACCGCATCCGACCCGGAGCCGATCCGCACCCCCGCCCGACGCGCGAGCGCCAGCGAGGCGAATTGCTCCTTCTGCAGCGCCGCGAGCCGCTCGGCGTATCCCGGCGCGTATCCGAGCGCCGCGCCGTGATCCGCGTACCACTGGAGATGGTAGAGCGTGGGAACGAGGTAGGTGCCGCGGCGCGCCATCTCGCGCGCCGTCTTCGCATCGAGCCGCGAGCCGTGCTCCAGGGAGCGGACTCCCGCCTCCACCGCGCGCCGCGCGCCCTCGAGCCCCATCGCGTGCGCCGCCACCCACCGTCCGCGCGGATGCGCCGCCTCCACCGCGGCACGGATCTCGTCGCTCGTGTAGAAAGGGGTGCCCGACGTGTCGTCGAAGGTGCCGCCGGTCTCATAGATCTTGATCCAGTCGCAGCCGTTCCCCAGGTATTCGCGCGCCTTCTTCGCGATCTCCGACGCGTTCGCGGCCGTGCCGTCGGGAGGCCAGTGGATGTCGGGACGGCCTCCCCCAGGCGGGTAGATGGGTCCCGCCACGATCAGCCGCGGCCCGTTCACCAGCCCGCGGCCGATCGCCTGCGCGAGCGCCAGGTCGATCCCGTCCGCGTCCCCCATCTCGCGCACGGTCGTGAAGCCGGCGCGCAGCGTGCGCTCGGCGTTCCGGCCCGCCTCGAACGCGACCACGATCGGCGAGCCGAGATAGTCGTTCAGGTAGTTCGGGGCGCGCGTGGTGTCGGACCAGAGATAGGTGAGGTGGGTGTGCACGTCGATCAGCCCGGGGAGGAGGGTCATGCCGCCGAGATCCAGACGCCGCGCGCCCGCCGGGGCCTCGAGCGCGGGCCCGATCCGCGCGATGAGCCCCTTCTCGACGAGGATGCGCGTCCGGCCCTCGTGCATGGCGTTCCCGTCGAACCAGCGGGCGCACTCGATCACGACCGGCGCCGGCTCGGCGGCTTCCTGGGCGCGCCCACGTAGGGCCGGGACCGCCAGGGCGGCGAGCAGGACGAGCGCCGCGCCGAGTGCGCGCCGTGCCGAGGACGTCGTCACGAGCGCCCCGTGCCCGCCCCGAGCGCCACGTCGAAGTAGCGGCCCAGGATCCCGCGACCGGCGCGCTCAACTTCGGCGCGGCGCGCTTCCTCCAGCGTCCCGGGAGGGAGCTTCGGGGCCCACGCCTCGGCGAGCGCGCGGTCCACCTCGAGGTGGAACTGGAAGGCGTAGACGCGCCGCCCCAGCCGAAACGCCTGGTTCTTGTACAGCGGGCTCCCGGCCAGGAGCACGCCGCGCTCGGGCACGTGGAACGTGTCCTCGTGCCAGTGGACGACCGGGAAGGAATCGCCCTCCGATCCGATCACGACGTCGCCCCGCCCTTCCGGCGTCAGCGTGACCTCGCCGATTCCGATCTCCGGCACGGGCCCGCGCTCCACCCGCGCGTCGAGGGCTACGGCGAGGAGCTGCGCGCCCAGGCAGACGCCGAGAATCGGAAGATCGCGCTCCGCCGCGTCGCGCAGGAGCCGCCGCTCATGGACCAGATGCGGATGATCGACCGTGTCGTGGACGCTCATCGGCCCGCCCATCACGATGACGCCCCCCAGGTCGTCGGCGGCGGGTACGGGCTCTCCGCGATCCAGCCGGACGACGCCGATCGAAATGCCGCGCGCGGCGGCCTCGTCGGCGATGGTCCCGGGCCCCTCCCAGGGAACGTGCTGCAGCACCGCCCAGGGAAGCGCCTGAGGCGCCGGCGTCATCGCCGTCCGATTCCGAGGAGGATCGTGGGGAGCATGCGGCGGCAGAATAGCATGGCGCGTCTCCCGTGGAATCGCGGAGGATCGGCGGCGCGCGCGGTCACGCCGCGCCCCCCCTGCCGTAGTACCGATGCGAGCCTCCGGACGGCGGCCCGCTCGCCCAGAACCCGAGGGAACTCCGATGAACCGCTCGATTCGTATCGCCATGATCGCGGTCGCCGCGGCCGCTCTCGCCAACGCCTCGCCGGGGGACGCCGCGCCGGCCGCGCACGCCCCGGCCCTCGCCACGTTTGCCGGAGGCTGCTTCTGGTGCATGGAGACCGCGTTCGAGGGAATGCCGGGCGTGCTCTCGGTGACGTCCGGATTCTCGGGCGGGCCGGAGAAGAATCCGACCTACAAGGACGTCTCGGCCGGTAGGACGCACCATATGGAATCGGTCCAGGTGGAGTACGACCCGCGGCGCATCTCCTACGCAAAGCTCCTCTCCATCTACTGGCACAACATCGATCCCACGCAGGGGGACGGGCAGTTCTGCGACCACGGGGCCCAGTACCGCTCGGCGGTCTTCTACCGGTCTCCCGAGGAGCACCGGCTGGCGCAGATCTCGGAGCGCGCCGCCGCGGCCGAGATCCGCGTGAAGAAGCCCTTCGTCACGCGGCTGGTTCCCTTCACCGCGTTCTGGCCGGCCGAGGAGTACCACCAGGACTACTACCGGAAGAATCCCGCCGACTATCACGCCTACCGCGCGGGGTGCGGCCGCGACCGCAGGCTGAAGGAGATCTGGGGCGTGGTGCCGCACACCGCGGGCTAGGCGGGCCCGGCGCCGCCCCGAAACGCCAGGGCGGCGCCGATGCCGGCGGCGCGGCCGGTCGACCAGGCCCAGGCGAAGTTGTAGCCGCCGATCGGCCCGAACGCGTCGAGCATCTCCCCGCACAGGAAAAGCCCCGGGCGCCGGCGGCTCTCCAGCGTGCGCGGCTCGACCTCGGCGAGCGACACGCCCCCTCCCGTCACCTCGGCTTTCGTGTAGCCCTCGTCCCCGGTCCAGAAGAGCGGAAAGCGCGTGAGCGCGAGCACGACGCGCCGGCGATCCTCGCGCCGGAGCTGCCCCAGGGCGACCGCGCCGTCGACGCCCGATTCTTCGAGGAGCGCCTCGGCGAGGCGCGCGGGAAGCCGGGCGCGAAGAGCGGCCAGCAGGGTGCCCTCTCCCTCGCGCAGCTCCCGCTCCCACGCGGTTTCGTCGAGCGAAGTCCACCGCGCCAGCACGGGCTGCGCGCGCCCCTCCAGGCGCGCGCGCACGCATAGGTGGGAGAGATTCAGCACCGCGGGACCGCTGTAGCCCTTGTGCGTGAAGAGAAAACCCCCCTCGGAGCGGAGGCGCTTTCCGGCGCCCAGCGGCGCTTCGAGCGCGACGGAAAGGGAGATCCCCGAGAGCGCGGCGAAGCGATGCGGCGTGGCGACGAGCGGCGTGAGCGCGGGATAGGTGTCGTGGATCGCGTGTCCCAGCCGGCCCGCGATCGCGAGACCGTCGCCGTCGCTCCCCGTCGCGGGCACCGACAGGCCGCCGGTCGCGAGCACGACGCTCGAGGCGCGGATCGCCTCGCCGCTTTCGACGGTGACGCGCCATCCCCCGTCAGGGCCGGGCGCCGCGCCCGTAACACGGGTGTCGAACCGGCGCTCCACGCCGCGGCGCTCCGCGAGCGCCACGAGCGCGTCCCGCACGTCGCGGGATCGGTTCGACACCGGGAACAGCTTGCCGGTCTCCGCCTCCAGCGCGAGCGGGATTCCCACGACCGCTTCGAAGAAGCGCCGCTGCTCGTCGAGCGGCCACGCGAGAAGCAGCTTCCGCATCGTATTCGGCGACGACGCCGTCACGAATCGCGAGGGGTCGATCGCCGAGGGGAGCACGTTGCAGCGTCCCCCGCCGCTCATCACGATCTTGCGGCCGCCGTCGCGCGTCCGCTCCACGAGCAGCACGTTGGCGCCCGACTCGGCGGCGAAGAGCGCGGCCATCAGCCCCGCGGCTCCTCCGCCCACGACCACGACGGGGTTTCTTCGCCCGTTCATCATTCCTCCACGATTTCCAAACGGCGGACCCGCCGGGGCACGGCCCATGCAGTACCCCCGAACGCTCCTCCGGGAACGAGAGGAGGGACGGCATGACGGGCGCGATGGGCAAGGTAAGTACCTACCGCCCCGAACGATGGCCAAAGGATCGGCCGGAGCCCGACCCGACGTGGGGGCCGGGGTGCCGCCGGGATTCGAGAGTTCGAAGCAGGTGATGGCCTCGATTTACACCGGCCGACGAGCCTTGGGAAGTATTTACACGAACCGGCCCGGATCCCGATACCCAACAGGGGAAACCCCCGTTCAGGCTGCTTCCATGTGGCGGCCTTAGAGGTTTTGCGTATGGAGCACTATCCGAAGTCTATGAAGGGAATCGCGCTCGCAGCGCTGGCCTCCGTGCTCCTGTACGGGTCGGCGCTCGCGGTGCCGAGTCCCTCGAATCCCAGCTTCCATCCGGGATCCGATGCGGCGCTCACGAGCGCGACCCCCGCGGCCGCGCATTCGGCCACGGGCG
This sequence comes from Candidatus Binatia bacterium, assembly GCA_035631035.1. Classification (NCBI taxonomy): domain Bacteria; phylum Candidatus Binatota; class Binatia (SeqCode); species Binatia bacterium. The sequence goes on from DASQJL010000062.1 coordinate 149,154, forward strand.
CCAGGATCCTGTTCCGCACGAGCGATCGCCTGCTCGCCCGCGGCACCTTCCGAAGCGGCGGCGGCTCCCTCGCGGGAAACGTCGCGAGCATCGGCACGGGCAGCTCCCGCTCCAAGGCCCATTACATGTTGTCGGGAATGGTACTCGCCGCCCTGACGCCCCTTGCGCTGCACCATTCCGGTGAGCCGGGGGACAAGTCGGTTTCGGTGCAGACTCAGACCCCCGCGAGCTCGTCGCTGGCCAGCCTGGGCGACGCGATCTCGACGGGCCACGGTCATGGTCATGGGCGCGGCGGTGGCAACGGCGGTGGCGGCGGCGATGACGAAGGAGACTGCAACAACAACGATAACGGCGGCGACAACGGCGACGACGATGGCGGCGTCGTTTGCGACACCGGCGATCACGGCGACAACGACGACAACGGCGACAACGGCGGTGACTGCGATAACGGCGGCGGCTGCGACAATGGCGGCAACTGCAGCGGCGGTGACCAAGGTGGCGGCGGTGGCAACGGCGGCGGTGGCGGCGGCACCAGCCTCCCCGAGCCGGGAACCGTTCCGCTCGTCGGCGCGGGGCTCATGATGGCCCTCGCGTTTCGTTCGCGCCGGGACCGGTAGCATGGCTTCCTGACCGGAGGCGCCCGCGGGGGTGCGTTCCCCCGCGGCGCGCCGCAAGGTCCCCCCAGTCGACCGAGGTACCACTTCCCTTCGCGCCCCCATGCGCTAGCCTGAGTGGGACACTCCCATCGTCCCACTTCCCGCGCGAGGAGCCATCGGTGGCGCCACACGTCCCGCTGCACGAGCCCCATAAGATCAAGACCGTCCGGCTGATCTCCTTCCCCACGCTCGAGGAGCGGAAGCGCCGCCTGGCCGAGGCCCGCTTCAACGTCTACCGGCTCCCGCCGGCCCACGTCACGTTCGACATGCTCTCCACGGGCACCAGCGCGCGGAGCCAGGAGCAGCTCGCCGGCGAGCTTCTGGGCGACGAGGCGTATGCGGGCGCGAGGAATTTCGAGGCCCTGACCGCGGCCGTGAACCAGGTGCTGGGGCACACCTACGTCTGCCCCGCCCACAACCTGCTTGGGTGCGTGAAGCTGGTCCTGGCGGCGTTGGTGCCGCGGGGCGGAACGGTGGCGAGCAACGCCCGCGGAAGGGCCGGGGTCTTCGCGGCCCGGCAGGTGCGGCTCGTGGACGTGCGGGACGCGCGCGAGCCGGTGTTCACCGGAAACGTCGATCTCCTGGCACTTCGCGCCGCGCTGGCCGAGGAGGAGATCTCCCTGATCGACCTCCAGGCCTTCGCCGACGGCATGCACCCCTTCAGCCTGGCCAATCTCGAGGCCGTTCGCGCCGCCGCCGACAAGCGCGGCGTGCGCCTCCTGCTGGACGCGTCGCGCGTGATCGAGAACGCCTGGTACATCCAGCGCCACGAGCCCGGCCAGGACCTGCGCCGGATCGCCGACATCGTGAAGCAGATCTCGAAGACGGCGCACATCGTGGCGATCGACGGCGCGCAGGATCCGATGAGCCCCATCGGCGGCATCCTCGCCACCGACAATCCCGCCGATCACGAGCGCTTCCAGAACGAGGTAGTCGTCTACGAGGGGCTTCACACCTACGGCGGCATGTCGGGGCGCGCGATGGAATCGATGGCGCGCGGACTGGTCGAGATGGGCGACGAAGCCGAGGCGCAGTGGGCGATGCGCGAGACCGAGCACTTCACGGAGCGCCTGCGCGCCGCGGGGGTGCCTCTGGAGCGCGGTTGCGACGGCGCCTATCTCGAGGCGGCGCGCTTCCTCCCCGCGCACCGGCAGTACGCGGCGCACGCCCTCGCGGCCGCGATCTATCTCTCCTCCGGCGTGCGGGCGGTGGTCCCCGGCCCTTCGACGGAAGGAGATTACCTGCCGGTTCAGTGCCCCCGGCTCGCCATGACCACGTGGCAGCTCGACCAGGTCGCCGACGCCATCGTGAACGTCTACCGCCAGCGCGACAAGGTGGCGCGCCTGGAGCTGATGACGGGCGGCGCGTGGAACGACGAGCTGGAGTTCCGTTCCGTCTTCTCCGAGCTCGATCCCTACGAATTCGACTGCTACCCGTTCGTGGTGCACACGATCGAGCGGATTCCCTCGACGACGCGCGAGCAGCGCGAGGGGGCGGTGCGCGAGGCGGGCTACAACACGTTCCTGCTCCGCTCCGCGGACGTCACGATCGACCTCCTCACCGACTCCGGAACGTCCGCGATGAGCATCGACCAGTGGGCCGCCTACGAGGCGGCGCGCGCGACGGCGGCGACCAGCGACGCCTACCTGCGCTTCGTGCAGACGATCCGCGAGACCTACGGCTATCAGCACGTCGTTCCCACGCACCAGGGCCGGGCGGCCGAGCACATCCTGAGCGAGATCCTGATCCGCCCCGGGCAGCTCGTCCCCGGCAACATGTACTTCACGACGACCAAGCTGCACCAGGAGCTGGCGGGGGGCGTGTTCGCCGACGTGATCGTGGACGAGGCGCACGATCCGTCCTCGCCCTTCCCCTGGAAGGGGAACATCGATCTCGAGAAGCTCCAGAGCCTGGTCGCGCGGCATGGCGCGGAGCAGATCGCCTACGTTTCGTTCGAGCAGAGCGTGAACATGGCCGGCGGCCAGCCGGTCAGCATGCGGAACATGCAGGAGGTCTACGCGCTCTGCAGCGAGATCGGGATCCCCGTGTTCTTCGACGCGACGCGCGCCGTGGAGAACGCCTACTTCATCCAGAAGCGCGACCCGCACTACCACGCCACGCACATCCGGGACATCCTGCGCGAGATGATGGTCTACGGCGACGGTCTCACGATCTCCGGGAAGAAGGACTTCCTGGTGAACATCGGCGGGGTGCTGGCGTTCAAGGACAACGCCGAGTGGAAGCGGAGGGCCGACGAGCTGCTCCGCGTGTACGAAGGCGGCGTGGCCGACGGGGGCCTCTGCCCGGGCGATCTGGCCGCCATGGAGCGGGGCGTGATCGAGATGCTCGACGACCGCTACATCCGCACGCGCGTGGAGCAGGCCGCGTTCCTAGGGCGGCTCCTCACCGAGGCGGGCGTCCCCATCGTCACCCCGGCGGGTAGCCACGCCATCTTCATCGACGCGCGGCGCTTCCTGCCCCACGTCGACCAGGATCAGTACCCGGCGCAGCGGCTGGCCGCGGAGATCTACGTCGAGACCGGCGTGCGCGTGATGGAGCGCGGCAACGTCTCGAAGGGGCGCGACCCCGACACCGGGAAGAATTACCGCCCGGCCCTGGAGCTGGTTCGCCTGACGATCCCGCGACGGGTTTACACCAACGATCACATGCGCGCGGTCGCGGAGGGGATCATCCGGGTCTGGAAGCGGCGCGAATCGATCGGGGGTCTGGCCTTCGTCTACGAGCCGCCCCACCTGCGGTTCTTCCGCGGGCGGTTCGCGCCGGCGGAGAGGGTCGCGGCGCCGAAGGAGGCCGCAGCGCCGGTCGGCTGACCGGCGAGGCTCGAGGAGCCCGGGCGAGCGGGCTAGCCCGCGCCGCCCTCGTCGTCGGCGAGCCGGCGGCCCCGGGCCGCCGAGGCCCGGATGTAGTCGCGGTTCATGCGCGCGATGTTGTCGATCGTGATCCCCTTGGGGCAGACCGCCTCGCATTCGCGGTGGTTGCTGCATCCGCCGAAACCCTCGGCGTCCATCTGCCACACCATGGCCAGCGCGCGCCGCTCCCGCTCCGCCTGTCCCTGCGGCAGGAGCCCCAGGTGGGCCACCTTGGCGGCCGTGAAGAGCATCGCCGAGGCGTTCGGGCACGCCGCCACGCAGGCGCCGCAACCGATGCACGCCGCGGCGTCCATGGCGAGCTCGGCGTTCTCCTTGGGCACGGGGAGGCTGTTCGCCTCGGGCGCGCTCCCCGTGGGCGCCGTCACGAAGCCTCCGGCCGCGATGATCCGGTCGAGCGGCGAGCGGTCCACGACGAGGTCCCGGATCACCGGGAACGAGGCGGCGCGCCATGGCTCGATGGTGATCGTGTCGCCGTCCTCGAAGGAGCGCATGTGGAGCTGGCAGGCGGTGGTGCGCGCGCGGGGTCCGTGCGCGCGGCCGTTGATCACCATGCCGCACGTCCCGCAGATCCCCTCGCGACAGTCGCTGTCGAACGCGATCGGCGGTTCGCCGTTCACCGTCAGCCCTTCGTTGACCACGTCGAGCATCTCCAGGAAGGACATGTCGGGGCTGATGTCCCGGGCTTGGTAGGTCACGAAACGGCCCCGCTCGGAGGCGTTCGGCTGGCGCCAGACGTGGAGGGTCAGGTTCACTTGTAGCTCCGCTGCGCCAGGTGGACGGTCTCGTATTCGAGCGGCTCCACGTTCCGGAGCGGCTTTTTGCCTTCTCCCTGGTACTCCCACACGGCCGCGTGGCAGAACCGCTCGTCGTCGCGCAGCGCTTCCCCGTCCGGGGTCTGGTGCTCCTCGCGGAAGTGGCCGCCGCACGACTCGTCGCGCTCCAGCGCGTCCAGGCAGATCAGCTCGGCGAGGTCGATGAAATCGGCCACCCGCCCCGCGTGCTCCAGGGCCTGGTTCAGCTCCTTCTCCTCCCCCAGGACGGCGACGTTCTTCCAGAACTCCTCGCGAAGCGGCGGGATCAGGGAGAGCGCCTTCGTGAGGCTCTCCCGGGTGCGGGCCATGCCGCAGTGCTCCCACATGACCTTGCCCAGCTCGCGGTGGAACGAGGTGACCGTGCGCTTGCCATGGATCGAGAGGAGCCGCCGCGTGCGCGCCTCCACCTCCTGCTCCGCGCGCTTCACCTCGGGATGCGTGCGGTCCACGGCCGGCAGCTTCTGCGCCGCCATGTAGTCGCCGATCGTGTAGGGGATCACGAAATAGCCGTCCGCGAGCCCCTGCATGAGGGCGCTCGCCCCCAGCCGGTTCGCGCCGTGGTCGGAGAAGTTCGCCTCGCCGAGGACGTGCAGGCCGGGAATCGTGCTCATCAAGTTGTAGTCCACCCACAGCCCGCCCATGGTGTAGTGGGAGGCGGGATAGATGCGCATCGGCACCCGGTACGGATTCTCGTCGGTGATCCGCTCGTACATCTCGAAGAGATTCCCGTACTTTTCGCGGATCGCGCCCTCGCCCAGCCGGCGGATCGCGTCGGCGAAGTCGAGATACACGCCCCGCCCGCCCGGACCGACGCCGCGCCCCTCGTCGCAGACCTGCTTCGCCGCCCGCGACGCGATGTCGCGCGGGGCCAGGTTGCCGTAGGAGGGATACTTCCGCTCGAGGTAGTAGTCGCGCTCGTCCTCGGGGATCAGGGCCGGCGCCCGCCCATCGCCCTTCTGCTTCGGAACCCACACGCGGCCGTCGTTCCGAAGCGATTCGCTCATCAGGGTCAGCTTGGACTGGTGCTCGCCCGTGACCGGGATGCAGGTGGGGTGGATCTGGGTGAAGCAGGGGTTCGCGAACCCCGCGCCCTTCGTGTAGGCGCGCCAGATCGCGGTGGTGTTGCATCCCTTGGCGTTCGTCGAGAGATAGAAGACGTTCCCGTAGCCGCCCGTGGCCAGGCAGACCGCGTCGGCGAGGTGCGATTCCACCTGGCCCGTCACGAGGTCGCGCGTGACGATGCCGCGCGCGCGGCCGTCGATCACGATCAGCTCCAGCATCTCGTGGCGGGCGAACATCTCCACCTTCCCCAGCCCCACCTGCCGCTCCAGGGCCTGGTAGGCGCCCAGCAGGAGCTGCTGCCCCGTCTGCCCGCGCGCGTAGAAGGTGCGGGAGACCTGGGCACCGCCGAAGGAGCGGTTCGCCAGCAGGCCACCGTACTCGCGCGCGAAGGGAACCCCCTGCGCGACGCACTGATCGATGATGTTCACCGAGATCTCGGCCAGGCGGTAGACGTTCGCCTCGCGGGAGCGGAAATCGCCCCCCTTGACCGTGTCGTAGAAGAGGCGGAAGACGCTGTCGCCGTCGTTCTGGTAGTTCTTCGCGGCGTTGATCCCGCCCTGCGCCGCGATCGAATGCGCGCGCCGCGGGCTGTCCTGGTAGCAGAAGCACTTCACGTTGTAGCCCAGCTCAGCCAGGCTCGCGGCGCCCGAGGCGCCGGCGAGTCCGCTTCCCACCATGATGACCGTGTACTTCCGCTTGTTCGCGGGGTTCACCAGCCGGATCGACGAGCGGTGCTTTTCCCACTTCGTCTCCAGCGGGCCGGGCGGAATCTTCGCGTCGAGCTTCATGCGCCTACCGGATCACGCCCGTCAGCACGGCGAGCGGAAAGGAGATGTTGCCCACGACGACGATCGCCGTCATGAGGCCCGCGAATCCGTGGCGCAGGAAGTTGTACCGCGGATGCGAGAGACCCAGCGTCTGCAGCATGCTCCAGATCCCGTGATACAGGTGGTACCCCAGGGCGAGCATCGCGACGATGTAGAAGACCGAGACGGGCACGACCTGGAAGCCCGCGACGAAGTTGTGATAGACGTCCCCCTCCACGAACGAGGGGTGGACCGTGCCGAAGGTGAAGTGGAGGAGGTGGTAAACGATGAAGAGCAGGAGGATCGGCCCGCTCCAGACCATGGTGCGCGAGGCATACGTGGAGCGGTCGTAGGCGCGCCGGCGGTAGCCGACCGGGCGGGCGCGGACGTTATCCCAGGTGAGCGCGGTGGCCGACCAGATATGCAGGATCACCGACAGGAGGAGCACCGCGCGGGCGATCCAGAGCGCCGAGCCGTGCATCAGCTCGCGCAGCCAGACCGCATAGGCGTTCATGGCCTCCGGGCCCATATAGGCCTGGAGGTTTCCGATCATGTGCGCGACGACGAAGCCGAAGAGAATGAAACCGGTGACCGCCATGACCACCTTCTTCCCGATGGTCGAGGCGGCGAACGGCTCGGCGCGCAGGGTTGGACCGGAGTCAGCCTGGATTCGTTCCATAGACACGATCAGTGGCGCATCTTAGACCGGCCGGGACGGGACGGCAAGGGCGGCGCCGGTGTTCTCCGGTATACTTTTCCCATGAGCCGAATCCGCGCCGCCTGGATCCTCGCCATCGTGGCCGACACCCTTCAGATCGTGCTCCTTCCCGCCTTCGGCGAAGGCGTCGCCTCTCCGGCGGCGGACGCCCTCGACATCGTGGTCGCGATCGGCATGACCGTGCTCCTGGGGTGGCACTTCGCCTTCCTCCCCACCGCGATCGCGGAGATCGTCCCCGGCCTGAACCTCGTGCCCACCTGGACCGCGGCGGTCTTCTTCGTGACGCGGAGCCGCCGGGCGCGCGGGAGCGACGTTCCGGAGGAGCCCGGCCGAGTCGAGCCGCCAAGGGGCTCATTGCCACCGCCGCCGGAATGAGACGACTCGATGGAAAGCGTAGCGACATCGACGTCAATCTCTGCTGACTTGTGTCGTGCGTTTCACCCGCGCCAGCGCGGGTTGCCTCTCATCTCCTATCATTTCGATGCGGTGCCGATGGGCTCCGGTGCGGCTCGGGACCGTCTCCATCGCGATCCGTTGCGCCCCCACGAGCCGTCGCCTAATCTCCCGCCGTGAATCGCCGAGCGGCTGCGCCTGTTGCCCTCCTCCTGGTCTCGCTGATGCTGCAGGGCTCGGCGCGTGGTGACGACCGCGACACGATGCCTGGGGCGAGCCGCGGCCCTGGCCCGCGCGTTGCCGACGTCTCGATCTTCCGCGATGCCGCGATCCGCTGGAGTCCCGACTCCTTGCGCTTCTTCGCGCGGCGCGGACTCTCGTACGTGGATGCCGGACGCGGCGCCGTCACGACGGTCACGCTTCCCACGCTCCGAACCCCGCACAAGATCACGGCGATTCTCACGGTGCGACCCGTCGCGAAGTCGGACCGTGAGGTCTGCGACCGCTACGACCGCGCCGGCAGCGTCCGGATCACCGTTCCCGGCGCGCCCGATCTCGAGGTGCTCCGGTTCATCACCTCGTACGGCGGGCGCACGGACCATGAGGTGGACGTCACCGCGCTGGCCCCGCTCCTCCAGGGGCGCCGCACGTTCACGGCGCACATCGACACCTGGACCAGCCCGGCCTGGACGGTGGACTTCTCGCTCCGCTACACGCCGCTCACCGACTTCGACAACGCCTCCTGGGCCGCGCCGGTCTATGGCACCGACAACTTCAACCGCGAAGGGATGCCGCACGGCGACAGCGCGACCGTCGTGATCCCACCGGGGCTCTCCCGCGTGGTGCTCCGCTACACCGCGACGGGCCACTGCACCGACGGCGTGGACGCGGACGAGTTCGTCTCCAAGGCGAACGTGATCGCGGTGGACGGCGTGGTGGTGGCGCGCTTCCATCCCTGGCGCGACGACTGCCGCTCGTTCCGCGACCGGAATCCCTACTGCGCGCGATGGACCGACGGTAGCTGGTCCTCGGACTACGCGCGAAGCGGATGGTGCCCGGGGGTCGAGGTGCTTCCCCAGGAATTCGATCTCACCGATCATCTGCGCGCCGGCCGCCACACCATCCGGATCGCGATCGAAGACATGCGTCCCAAGGATGCGAAGGGAAACTACGGCTACTGGCGGGTCGCGGCAGCGCTGGTGGGCTGGAAGACGCCGCCTCGCCTCTGGCGCAACCCCTGACCTCCTGGGTATCCTCTTGGGCGTGAGCCCGCCACCCCGGCGCGCGCGCGGCGGCGTCCGCACGATCGGCCGCGCGCTGGCGCATCGAAACTACCGCCTCTTCTTCACCGGTCAGAGCATCTCCCTCATCGGGGCCTGGCTCACGCGAGTGGCCACGAGCTGGCTGGTCTACCGGCTCACCCACTCGGCGTGGATGCTCGGCATCGTCGGGTTCGCCGGACAGTTCCCCACCTTCCTGCTCGCTCCGATCGCGGGCGTCTGGGTGGATCGCTGGAACCGCCACCGCGTGCTCGTCGTCACGCAGGTGCTCGCCGCGATCCAGTCGGGGCTGCTCGCCTACCTGGCCCTGCGCGGCATCATCACGATTCCGCACGTGATCGCGCTGAGCATCTTCCAGGGCGTGATCAACGCGCTGGACATGCCGGCACGGCAATCGTTCGTGGTGGACATGATCGGCAACAACCGCGAGGACCTGCCGAACGCGATCGCGCTCAATTCCTCGATGTTCAACGGCGCGCGCCTCATCGGCCCCTCGGTGGCGGGAATCCTCATCGCCTGGGTCGGCGAGGGGTGGTGCTTCTTCATCGATGCCGTGAGCTACCTCGCGGTGATCGCGTCCTTGCTGCTCATGAAGGTCGCCCTGTCCGAGCGCCCCCGCCGCGAGGGCTCGGTCGTTCGGGAGATCCGCGAGGGCTACCGCTACATCGCGGGGTTCACGCCGATCCGGTCCGTGCTCCTCCTGCTCGCGCTGGTCAGCCTGCTCGGATTCCCCTACACCGTGCTCATGCCGATCATGGCCGCGCAGGTGCTGCACGGCGGCCCGCACACCCTCGGCTTCCTCATGGCCGCCTCGGGCGTCGGCGCCCTGACGGGCGCGCTCTACCTCGCCTCGCGCAGCTCGGTGCTGGGGCTGGGGAGCCTGATCGCCCGGAGCGCCGCCGGCTTCGGCCTCGGCCTCGTCCTCTTCTCGCTCTCGCGCAACCTGTGGCTTTCGATGGGGCTGATGGCGGTCTGCGGCCTCGCCATGATCCTCCAGATGGCCGCGAGCAACACGGTGATCCAGACCCTCGTGGACGATGACAAGCGCGGGCGCGTCATGAGCTTCTATTCGATGGCCTTCTTCGGAACGGCGCCCCTCGGAAGCCTGTTCGCCGGAACGGTCGCCACCTGGATCGGCGCGCCGCGCACGATCCTCGTGGGCGGCGCCGCCTGCGTGCTCGCGGCCCTCGGATTCTGGAAAGCGCTCCCGCACATCCGCCGCGCTGCCCGCCCCGTCTACGTCCGCCTGGGGATTCTCCCCGCGCCGACCGAGCAGAGCCTGTGACCCCGGTGACGCGCCGGCGGGCCGCGCCATGAGGACGCTCGAGCTCCCCTCGCTCGACCAGGTCCGCGCCGCGCGCGAGCGGATCCGCGGCGTCGCGATCCGCACGCCGCTCCTCCGCCTGAACGTAGACGGCCCGGCCGAGATCTGGCTCAAGTGCGAGAACCTCCAGCCGATCGGCTCCTTCAAGCTGCGCGGCGCCGGGAACGCGATGGCGCTCCTCCCTCCCGAGGCGCTCCAGCGAGGCGTCTACACGGCGAGCGCCGGGAACATGGCGCAGGGGGTCGCCTGGTGCGCCCGGCGTCTGGGGATTCCCTGCTCCGTCGTGGTTCCCGATCACGCGCCGGCGATCAAGACGGCGGCAATCGAACGGCTGGGCGCCTCGGTCCTCAAGGTCCCGTTTCCGACCTGGTGGCGCGTGATGATGGAACATCGGTACGAGGGGATGAGCGGGACTTTCATCCACCCCTTCTCCGATCCCGCCGTCCTGGCCGGCAATGGAACGATCGCGCTGGAGATCTTGGAGGACCTGCCCGATCCCGACGCCGTCCTGGTTCCCTACGGCGGCGGCGGACTCTCGACGGGAATCGCCGCAGTCCTGCGCGCGCTGGCTCCGAGGGTGCGCGTTCATGCGTGCGAGATCGCCACGGCCGCGCCTCTCGCCGTTTCCCTGGCGGCAGGCGCTCCCAGCCCCGTCGAGTACACGCCCAGCTTCGTGGACGGAATCGGAGGAACCACCGTGTTCGAGGAGGTCTGGCCCCACGCGCGGGAGCTGCTCGCGGGCAGCCTGGTCGTCTCTCTGGAAGAGGCGGCGGCTGCCCTGCGGCTCCTCGTGGAGCGCAATCGACTGGTTGCCGAGGGGGCCGGAGCGGTGCCGGTCGCGGCGGCGCTCAGGGGGCTGCCTGACGCGAGGAAGATCGTGTGCGTGGTATCCGGCGGGAACATCGATCCTCAAAAAACGGCCGCGATCCTCTCGGGCAAGTTGCCCTGAGCGAATCGCGGCGTACCGGGCCCTGGAGATCGGCCCGGGCCGGGCGCAGGGGGGAGGAGGCCTCGTATGCCTCCCCCTCCGTACCCTGTCGCCTCTTGTGCAACACCGGCAGCGGCAGAGCATGCGCCCATCTATGTAAACGTCCGCCCGGCGTCGCCGGGTGGAACGACTAGAACTTCAGCGCAAGACCCATCGACAGGGTCCAGAACGACGGATCGAACTTCTCAGGAATTAGCTTCGACTCCTGATCCTGCAGCTTCACGTAGCGGCCGCCCAGGTCCAGCGCCACCCGCGGCGCGACCGGCACCTTGATGCCTCCGCCCACGTGCACGCCGAACTTCTGGACGGTCTCGTCGCCGAGCGCGTCGTCTTCGTAGTCGTAGGTCGTGTGGTACCAGCCCACGCCCGCGCCCGCATACACCACGTTCATTGGCGAAATGAGGAGCGAGGCCGTGATCGGCCACTGGCGCACGTGCAGCGCCCCGCCCGACATCTCCTCGGTGCGGTAGCCGGCGCCGATCTCGCTCTGGAGCACGTTCGGGATGATGTTCCCGCGCAGGGCCAGTCCGAACATGCCCTTCACCTGGTCGCCGCCGTCCACGGAGCGCGTCAGCCCGTACGAGGGCACGATCTCGGCGGCGTGCGAGCGCGCGGGAGCGATCGCGATGGCAATCGCGAGCGCAACCAGGGAGACGACGAGGAGCGCGAGCGCGGACGTGCCCGGCTGGGTCGGCGTGCGGCTTTCGAGGTGTCGGTTCATCGCGCTCTCCTTGATCGATGGCTTCTTCTATGGGGAGCGCCGCTGCGGCGGCGCCATCTTCGAAACTTTCGGCGTCCGCCCGGCTCGGTCGGGTCGAGGCAAGGGGGGTGAGACCGTGGGGTCCGGCCGGGCGGCGCCTGCACTGGGCTTCATCAAGGCGCGTGCCACGACGGGCGGGCGACCCTTTACACGCTACCCAACCACGCTCCTGTTCGAGAGTTAGCGCTCTTGCCGCGCCGCCACAACGGCGTTGGGCCCGGGATGGAAGGAACTACCATTTGGAACATCGGGGAACGACTCTGCACCCGTCGGTGCAACAATGAAAATCGGAGGGCCCGGTCCGCAAGGGTGCGTGAGGCTCAAGAAAAAACCACCGGCGTCCGGTGGGCACGGCGACCGCGGGGGCGGGAGCCGTACCTGATTCCGGTGCGCCGGTGGCCAATACGATCAGTGGGTACTCAGTGCGAGATCGGGAACGTCACCCCTCCGAAGAGCGACGTCTGCGACAGATCCGTGGCCGAGTACCGGAGCTCCGCGAAGAGCCGGCTCGATCCCATCGGGAAGAGCGCGCCCCCGAACAGGTTCAATCCGAGGTCCGTGCCGGGGTCTCCCGGGCCGTCGGCGGAGTACATGTGCACGGCGGCTCCGGCGCCCACGTACGGGCTGACACGCCCCGAGGGCGCGAAGTGGTAGTAGAGGTCGAAATTGGGATTCACGTCCTTCAGGCCGCTGTTGGACCAGAAGAGAACGCTGGGCATGATGTGCACGCGCGAGCCGGCCTCTTCGAACTCCAGGTGGCCGCCTCCCGACAGCGACGCATCGGCGTGCTCGGCGTCGGTGGTGCCGAGACGTACGCCCGCCCCGGAAAGACCGAACGAATGCGCGGGCGCGGTCCACGCGGCGGTCGCGAGCACCGCGAAGCACGCCAGCACGATCCCATAAATTGGCTTCATCGTTCCTCCCCATTGGGGTTTGGTGGGCGGGTCCGCCATTGGGGGCGAACGGCCGCCGGCGGCTCGGAATCTCAAGGGATATGCCAGAAGCCGTCTTCGGGCCAGTCCGGCCGCCGCAGCCGACGGCCGGTGGGCGGGTTAAGGCAGGGCGTCAGGAGGGATCGTACGCTCCGAAATGGCGCGCCGCACCTCGGTGAGGCCTTGAAGAATCCGCTTCTCGGCAAGTACGAATGACAACCGGCTCCGATCAGGCCCGGCGGCGATAGACCACCCGTACCATCTCGAACTCACCGCCCTGTGGCAGAGGCACCAGGTTTCGATAGAGCAGCGACCCGTCCTCCTGGGTCTGCGTGATCTCACGATAGCGGACGGAACGGGTGCCCAGGTCCACCACCGTCTCGTACGTCATCGTACGAGTTGCCGGATCCCACGTTCCCTCGGACCGAGCGATCGCTGAAGACGTGGAATCCACCCAGACGCCCGTGTATCGGCCCCGCGCCGGATCCCATCCGTAGATCCCATGCCCCTCGAAGCCGCTGTCGGAGGCGTAGTCCATGACCAGGTAGCGCCCGCCGGCGATGCGGCGATTGCGGGCCACGCCCTTGGCCGGCACCGGCGAGGCCTCGGGGCCGGGACGGATGACCGATTCGGCGTCCCACGTGCCGACGTCCTTCTCGAAAATCTCGTTCGCATGCGCGATCGCGCGCTCGGCCTCTTCATCCATGGCAACCCTCCTTGGAGTTGACCGCGCCTTGACACCCCCCAGGCTCCGGCGGGAGCATGGCGCCCGGGAAAGGAGGTCGGTCGTGACGCGGTGGTACCTGGGTTCTCTCGTGATCGCGCTCTCCGTCACGGCTTGCGGCGGACCCTCGCCCGCCGAGAAGACGCCGATCGAGCGCGCCGCCTTCGAGGACTGGAAGATCGAGCCCCGGATCCGGGTCGGCGGGCTGAACCGCTTCGGCTCCGAGCTGGACCTGGCGCGCGCCTACGGGGCGCAAAGCTTGCGCGACTCCTCGATCTCCCTTGGCGAGGGGGAGACGGCCCCCGGCACCCTGCTCTTCCCCGACGACCCCCAGCGCCGCCTGGAGATCATCTGGTCCGATCCCGGCGCCAAGCGCGCGCCGCGCCGCGCCGTGCTGCGCGGCGAGCGATCGCGCTGGATGCTCCCGGGGGACATCTCCCTCGGGACCACCCTGGCGGACCTCGAGAAGACGAACGGCCGTCCGTTTCGGCTCACGGGGTTCGGGTGGGACTATGCCGGGGGCGTGACGTCGTGGGAAGGGGGTGCCCTGGACTCGCTGCTCCCCGGAGTGCGGCTCTATCTGGAGCCGCGGATCGAGGATCGCGCGGGCGGAGCGTACCGCCGCGTTCAGGGAGATCGGGAGTTCGATTCGAACAATGCCGACCTGCGCGCCCTGGAGCCGAGGATCTACCAGATCTTCGTCGACTTCGAGCCGGAAGGATCGGCCATGGCGCCCGACTCTGCCCACGCTCCAGGAGGACCATGACCATGGTGGACGCATCGAGAAGGCTCCGTCGCTCGCGGAACCGGATGCTGGGCGGCGTGTGCGCCGGGATCGCGGAATGGCTCGGCTGGGACGTCACGCTGGTCCGCGTGCTCTACGTGGTTCTGTCGATCGTGAGCGTCGGGTTCCCCGGCACGATCGTGTACATCATCCTCTGGATCGTGATGCCCGGACCCGAGTGAGCGCGCGCAATTCTTGCCACCGCTCCCGCACCGCTTGCAAGCCCGGGCGCGAAATGTTTGTGGCCCGGCCGTCGCTGCTGGTACATCTGGGCATCGAGCCTCCACTTCCGCGCGCAATCCCCGCGCCGCGAGCGTCGCTTCGGCACGGGCCCCATCCTTGCACTCCGTGAGGGGTCTTGCCGGGAGCCCGGCAAGGCCAACATCACGGAGGTGCTTCATGGTGAATGTGAGCGACGCGGTAGACAAGGTGACGAACCGGCCCGAGCGCACGGAAGGCGGCGTGGCCAAGGCCATCGAGAAGCAGACGTCCAAGATGCCGTCGGACTGGTTCCTGATCGCGGCCGTCGGGGCGATCAGCGCCTCGCTGGCGATGCAGGTGGCCGGAAGCAGGCACAAGAGTCTCTTCATCGGGCAGTGGGTCCCTTCGATCCTCCTGCTCGGGGTGTACAACAAGATCGTGAAGGTGGCGGGCTCCGACCGCTTCGATCAAGGCGGAACGATGGGACGGCCCGACGTGAGCCGGCCCGGAATGACGACGGCGGGAGCGCGCTGACGGCGGGAGGTCGGATCCGGTATCTCATCCTGGGCGTCCTGAGCCTGATGGTCGGATGCGCAACGCTGCGTGAAGCGGCCGCGCTGCGCCGGGTGGAATTTCGCCTGGACCGGGTTTCGGACGCCGAGGTGGTCCGGATCCGGCTCGACCCGCTTCCCACCTATCGCAGCCTGACCGCGGCGCAGATCGCGCGCCTCGGCGTCGGGGTCGCGACCCGGGACGTTCCCTTCGGCTTCACCCTCCACCTCGAAGGACGCAATCCCCAATCGAACCAGGTCGCCGCGCGGATGATCGCGCTCGGCTGGTCCTATCGCGTGGACGACCGTGAGATCTTGAACGGTCGCCTGGACCAGCCGCTCCGCTTCCCCCCCGGCCAGGCGGTGGACGTTCCCGTCGCGATCGAGTTCAACCTCTACCGTTTCTTCGGGGGCGACGCCCGGACGCTCTTCGAGACGGCGGCCGCCCTCGCGGGGCAGGCCGGCGGACGACACGACGTCGAGGTGCGGCTGACGCCCCGGATCGACACGCCGATCGGCCCGATGGACTACCCGACCCCCATCACGATCCGCCTCGCGTCGGCCGACGCGGGCTGACCGGCAGCGCGAAGCGCGAGGTCCGGATCAGCGCCGCCTGCCACCAGTCGATCCGGTCGTGGGTTCCGCCAGGCCGATCGGTCATGACGTTGTCGGGGTCGGCCTGGTGCCTCCAGAGGTCCGCGAGATGTCCCAGCTCGTGCACCACCGTGGTCCCGTCCGTGCGCAGCTCCACGACGATCCAATCGGCCCCGGGCACGGCGCAGCCCGCCAGCGATCCCAGGTCCTCCACGAAGTAGACGGTCAGGCAGGGGGCGCCGGCGCACCTCGCGGACGCCCAGGGAAAGAAGCGCCCGGCGACCGCCGCGAGGCCGCACCCGGGCGGGGGGACCGTCTGGGGCATCAGCGCGGGATCGACGCTTTGGACCTCCAGCCGGACGCCGTGCGGATCGAGCAGGGCGGCCGCCTGGGACAGCACCGCTCGGACCCGCGCCGAGGCGACGTCCGGATCGGCGCGCGAACGGAGAAGCGGCACGGCCCGCACGGGAATGCGGCGGGGGCGGGGTCCGGCGCTCCACTCGCGCGCGAGGATCGGAATCCGGACCAGCGTATCCAGGAGCCAGAATGCCCAGCCGAGCGGAAACAGTGCGTATTCGACCGGCGCCTCGAGGGCGCCGTCGCGAACGGCCGCGCGGAGCGCTCGGGCCAGGGGGCCGAGCAGGACGGTGCGAATCACCCGTTGCGGCCCCCCAACCGGCGTGTCCTATACTTTCCGCTTCGCTTCAAAGCGTCGCCCCGGCCGGACCCACATCGTCACGGAGGCTCGACTCCCATGGCCAACGTCAAACGGATTCCCGAAGGCTACACCACCGTCACCCCGTCCATCACGCTGCGCGACACCGCGAAGGCGATCGAGTTCTACAAGCGCGCGTTCGGCGCCGAGGAACGCGGGATCATGCGCGGACCCGACGGCAAGGTGATGCACGCCGAGATCAAGATCGGAAACTCGATCGTCATGATGAACGACGAGGTGATGGGCTCGCGGTCGGCGGAGACGCAGGGCGGATCGCCGGTCTCGTTCTATCTCTACTTCGAGGACTGCGACGCCGCCTACCAGCGCGCGGTCACGGCCGGTGCGAAGGGGGACATGGCCCCGGTGGACATGTTCTGGGGCGACCGCATGGGGCACATCATCGATCCCTTCGGTCATCGCTGGAACGTCGCGACGCACGTGAAGGACGTGACCCCCGAGGAAATGAAGCGGGGGCAGGATGAGTTCATGAAGCAGATGGCTTCGCGCGAAGCCTGATTCCGGCCGCGGGCGGCGGCCTAGCGCATCAGCCGCCGCTCGCGTCCCACCGCGCGGTTGTTGGACATTTCCACGTTCTCGCTGGCCTGCCCGTCCCCATCCACCGCCAGGACTTCCCCTTTCCGCGAAAGCACGACCGTGCGGTGCGACGAGACGAACGGCAGGAAGGTTCCGTCGTCGTACGTCCAGCTCAGGTGGATGTGCGCCACCCACACGTTCTTGAAGGTGGAGTCTCCGATCTCGAATTCCTCCTCGGGCGCCACGGAGGCCTCGTACATCAGCGCGCTCGTGAAGATCGGCTGCATGCCCGGCTCCCGATATTCGCGGTCGCGGTACTTCTGCGTGAGCTTGAGATAGTGCTCGAGGGCGGCGCGCGTGGCGGCATAGGGGACGCGGCGCTCGTTCTTCCCCTTGCTCCACCACACCGGCACGCCCACGGTGTCCGAGCCGAACTCGTAGCCCTTCTGCGAAGCCAGTGCGGCCAGAAGGTCGCCGCGCGGGTAGGTGCACTCGGCGATCGCGAGAAAGCGGGCGCCCGAGTCGGGCGCGGCGCGCTGGATGGAACAGGTGTAGAGCCCTCCGGGCTCCTCCCGCGGCGCCGGGGGCGCGGCCCGCACCGACGCCCAGTCGACGACGTATCCGGCGGGCGATGCCGCCGCGGGGACGGCGGCCGTCAGGAGCGCGAGGACCAGGATCAGCGAAGCGTGCGATCTCACGATTCCTCCCGAACGGGGCCGTCGGATCAGGCGGTGCGGATCTCGGTGGGGCTTCCCTCGATCTGGGTCTGCACCTGCCTGCGAAACTCGAGCGGATCGGCCACGCGCTCGAACGCCTCGGGAGTGCCCCCGGTTCCGCGCACCGTGACCGTGCCGAAGCCGAGCGTCTTTCCCAGGAACGACTCGTCCACGACCACGCTCTCGATCTTGGAGAGGAAGATCTCGATCGTCTTCCGGCTGAAGAAGCCGGTCTTGATGAGAACGCGCTTGTTGGTGACGGCGATTTCCGTCGCGGCCCGCTTCAGGATGCCGATCAGAAGGATGGCGAGGCCGGCGCCGAAGAGGAGCACGCCCCCGATCGCCGCCGCGGTGCCGCCGCTCCCCAGGTCGTTTCCCGTCGTCACGAACGTGCCCGCGACGAGCCCCAGGCCGAGGAGCGCTCCGAGGCCGCCGATCAGGCCATGCCAGAGGAGGACCACCCAGTGGAG
>DASQJL010000063.1 GCA_035631035.1 Candidatus Binatia bacterium
CCCGTCTCGCCAGAAAACCAGGACTCCCCCTGATCCATCCGGGATGGCAGCCGCCCTCAGCTGCACCCCCGGCGCGGCGCAAACGGTCACGCGGCCGTCTGGCCACCCCGGCGGCCGCCGCCCTTCGGATGTAACCCTTGATGCAAACAGGTCGAGGTCGCCCGTATACCCGTACCCCGTCCAGAGCAGGAACGAGCCACCTGCCCCGTCCTCGGCTTGCGCCAGGAACGACGGATACGCCGAGTCCGCGACACGAAAGCCTCCCTCGACCCATTGGCCGACCGAGATGGATGGCGTGGTCGCGAGATGGAACAGGAGCGCCGTGGCGAGGAGGAATGCGCGACTCGTGGTGGTAGCCTTACCCATCGTAAACCCCATGACGATAGCCTAGGGGGGAAGGCGAACCGGGCACAACGGGACTCTTGGCCACCATCTTGGAGGCGTAATGCGAATCGGCATCCTGGGTTCGGGGCTGATGGGTGGAAAGCTCGGAACGATCTTCGCCCGCGCGGGGCACGAGGTGGTGTTCAGCTATGCCCGGAGCGAGCGGAAGCTGCAGCGTCTCGCGCGGGAAGCGGGCGAGCGAGCGCGGGCCGGCACGCCGGCCGAGGCCGCGCGGCATGCCGATGCGGTCCTCTTCGCCGTGCATTGGTCGCGGCGGAACGACGTGCTGAAGCAGGCGGGGCCGTTGGCCGGGAAGGTCGTCCTCACCTGTTCCCTTCCCATGAGCGCGGACGACACCCGGCTGGTCGTCGCCCATAGGTCCTCGGGCGCGGAGGCGCTCGCCAAGCAGATCCGCCGCGGCCGCGTCGTCTCGGCGTTCGGCACCGTACCGAGCGAGGTGCTCTTCTCGGTGTTCGACGCCCGGCGCCGGCGCGGGCGCCCTTCCCTGCTCTACTGCAGTGACGACGCGCGCGCCAAGAGGGTCGCCGCGCGCCTCATTCGCGACGTCGGCTTCGAACCCGAGGATGCCGGACCCCTCCGGATGGCCCGCAACCTGGAGCCGTTCACGCTGGTCATCGCCCGCCTGGCCTATGAGCAGGGCCGGAGACCGGAGCTGGCCTACCGCTTCGAGCGGCTCCCGCGCCGCGGGCGACCATGAGCCGCGCGGGATCCACCTGCTGGAGTCACGCCCCCTTGGAACCCGACATCTCCATCACCTGGCCGGCCGGAAGATCCGCCACGATCGAGTACACCATGTCTCGGAGCGCGATGTCGCGCGGGTCTCCGGCCACCGCGGTGCCTCCCTGGCTCGTGACGTAACCGTATCCGATCCCGAGCTTGGGATCGGCGAAGCCGATCGAGCCGCCCGACCCCGGCGAGCCGTAGGACCCTTCGCTTCCGAAGGAAAACCCGGGGCTGTTCTTCATGAAGCCCAGCGAGAACCGTACCCCGTCCCCCAGCATGCACTCGTCGTAGAACCCGCGCGTCGGCGGAACCGCGGGGGCGGCGAGCAGCGCCACCGTCTCCGGCCGGAGCGCGAGATCCTGGCCTCCCGCCGCGAAGACGCTGTACGCATGCGCGATGGCGCGCGCGGTGCCGACTCCTCCCCCGGAGGGGATCTCGAAATTGCGCGCGTAGACGCGCTTCTCGTCGTGGGGCCACTCCGAGCCGATCAGCGCCCGCACGATATTCGAGTTGTTGTTGAACGCCGCGAAGGTGAGCCGCAGGGGAAATCCGAACACCATCGCGCTCAGGCCGGGCTTGGTCAGCGTTCCGAACCGGTCGTTCGGGATCGACTCCGGGAGACGGATGTAGAAGTCGAGCCCGAGCGGAGTGGCGATCTCATCCTGGAAGAACTGGCCGAGACTGCGGTGCTTGGGATCGATCCGGCGCAAGAGCTCGCTCTCGTAGTAGCCGAGCGTGATGGCGTGATAGGCCTGCCTCGTGCCCGGCACCCACGCCGGCTTCTGACGGGCCAGGACGACCGCGAGGCGGTCGAGGTCCGCGACCACGTCGCGACCGACGGGCTCGTCGAGCGCAAACAATCCCGCCTGGTGGCCCAGGAGCTGGCGGACGGTGATCGTCTCCTTACCGTTCTGCGCGAACTCAGGCCAGTACGCGGCGACGCGCTTCTCGTAATCCAGCCAGCCGCGCGAGTGGGCCAGCGCGAGCGTCATCGCCGCGAGACCCTTGGTCGTCGAGCAGACCAGGACCATGGTGTCCTCTTCCCATGGCTCGCCGGACTCCCTGTTCCGGACGCCGCCCCAGAGGTCGACGATCTTCTCGCCCCGGTAGTAGACGCAGCACGCCCCGCCGAGCTCGTGCCGCCGCGAGAAATTCTCGGCGAAGGTCTCGCGAACGGCCTCGAAGCCCGGGCTCACGTGACCATGGATTTGAGTACGATGGGCTTTCATGACGACCCCTTCCGGTCGCGGTAGGACGGGATGACTCTCACCCGAGATGCTTCCCCTCGAGACCCTCCAAACGCATGGCACGTGCCATTTCATTCACCGGGGTCGTGGCTGCAATGACGGAGCTTGAGAGGGAGGGAAAGCCGCGCACGTCCCGGTGACATGACAGAAAGGCCCCCGTCCTGTCAGACCGTCAGGCGCCGCCTTGTGATCTTTGTCACAAACTCGGCGCTTTCGCCGTTGAGCCGCGAGCATGATTGCTATACTCCCGCCCTCCGCGGTTCCATGCGCGGCCGCCGGTGGTGCCGCCGGCCTGCCCGCCCGGGTCCCGACCGCCCGGGCCGGTGTTCATCCCCCATGGTCGGAAAGGATGGAGACATGACCTCTCGGCTCAAGCTCCTGTCCCTCGTGTTGATCCTTGCGTTCGCCATGACTCTGGTCGGCATGTTCCTCACCACGACCCCGAAGTCCGTCGCGAAGGGCCCGTATCAGTCGGCGCTCGCCAGCGTCGGCGTCGCCACCGCCGAAGCGGCGAAGTGCGCGAACCGCGCCTGCGAGTTCGCCTCTCCCGGGTACGTGTGTCTCGAAGGCAGCGGCACGAAGTGCGTGTTCGGCGGAGGCTGCACCACGGTCGCCTGCAACGGTCACTGATTCGCCGTCCGGGGCGGACCGGCGGCACCGCCGGTCCGCATTCCCGACCATGCCCCGTCGCCGGTTCCCACTTACTGTTTTGATCCTGCTGCTCTCCGGATGCGGCTCCACGCCGCCCGGCAGCTACCGCGTCGTCATCGATCCCTCCACGCCGCACGATATCCAGGTCGCGGCCAATTGGACGACCTCTGGCCGGGACTCGTTCGTGCTCGCCGGCTTCGAGAGCGTCGACGTCCTCCACGTCTCCGACCTGCACGCCACCGATCCTTCCGGCTCAAAGCTCCCCGTCCTCTTTTCGACCGGGACGCTCACGGCGGAAGGACGGACGCTCTCCGTTCCGCGATTCGTCGTGCGCGGACCGCTTCCCTCACGCATTCACGTCCGCTATCGCGTGGATCCCGATGTGCGCGAAGGCGACGCCCACGTGGGCTTCAGCAGCGTGCGGTACGGCTACCTCGGCAAGGATTTCGCCGAGCTCACGGGGCGCGATCTCTTCCTCCTCCCCCAGGGGACGCCGCCTCGTGACATCGAGGTCCGCTTCACCCTTCCCCGCGGCTGGCGCGCCGTGACGCCGTGGCACTCCGCGGGCGCGGCGTTCCGAACCGCCATCGGCGGGCGATTCGCCGACGAGCATCTCATCGCCTCCACGCTGGCGTTCGGCCCCTTCACGGAACGCTCGGTGTCGATCGGCGGGACGCGCTATCGCTTCGCCTATGAGCCGGGAAGCCCCGGGGCGAGAGCAGCGATCGGCTCCCTCGAGCGCGCGACCCGGGCCGTCCACTCCCTCTTCGGCCGGAATCTCGGGCCCGAATACGTGACCTGCGTACTGCCCTCGACGCCGGACGGCAACGAGATCCACGGCGAAGCCTGGGCGACCGGACAGGGGGAAACCCTGGTCCCGATGACGCCGAGCCGCCTCCGGCGCTACGCGCAGGGCCTGCTCGACGGCTATCTCAAGTTCACTCCGTACCGCGACGAGATCCCGCGCCCTGACGAATACTGGGTGATGGACGGGATCTCCCATCTCTACGCCTGGCGCGCGGTGGCCGCCGCGGGACTGGTGGACGAAGGCGAGATCGAGCGCGACCTCGCGACTTCGTACGCCGGATCCCGGCGCGTTCAGGGGTCGGAGCGGGATCTCGAGCACCTCTACGATTCGAGGCTGGATACGGGGCTGGGCCGCGAGGTGGAAGCCCCCTTCGTGCTCGCGTACCTCGACCGCTCCCTGCGGGAGAGCACGCATGGCCGTCAGACGCTCGACGGCGCCGTGCGGCGCATGTTCCGCACCCGGCCCGCCGGATCGCTCTGGGCTTCGATCGAAGGGACGCGGCCCGCGACGTGGGACGCGTTCCGGGACCGATACGTCCGCGGCAAGGAGTCGATTCCTGCCGGCCGGTTCTTCGGCCTGGCCCCGGCCCAACCGACGCCCTCCCCACCCGCCGGCAAGCCGGTCGGAGATCTCACCGTCATCTTCACCGGGGACACGAACGGCTTCCTGGAGCATTGCGGCTGCAAGGTGAACCAGTCGGGAGGGGTGGCGCGCCGGGCCACCGTGCTGGAACGGCTGCGTCGCGCCTACCCCGGCTCGCCCCTCGTCGATCTGGGGAATGCCTTCACGAAACCGGAGAGCCCGTCCGAGCTGGACTATCTCTCACGGCAGGAGCAGCGCCTGTATCTGGAGACGATGGCCGCGATGCGCTACGACGCGGCCTCGATCGGCACGAACGAGCTGCTCTTTGGAACCGGCTGGTTCCGGACCGCGACCCGGGACCTGGGGGTTCCGTATCTCGGCTCCAACCTCGCCGAACAGGGCGTGCCGCTCGCGCCCGCGCATCGCATCGTCCGCGCGGGGAAGCTTCGGGTCGGGATCGTCGCCGTCTTCGAGCCGCCCCACGGCCCCGGAACGCCGGCACAGTTCGAGGCGAACGCGGCGGCGCTCGCGATCTCGAATCCCGTGGACGCGCTGGCGCGGGTCGTCCCGTCCGTGCGCGACTCGGCCGACCTGGTGCTGGTGATCGGAAGGCTGGAGCCGCAAACGATCCGGCGCGTCGTGAGCGCCGTTCCCGGCATCGACGTCATCCTCTCCAACGCGAGCGGCACCTCGGCGCTCGTTCGCTCCTCCGGCGTCCCGGAGACGATGAGCGATCAGGGGTTCCTCGGAAGGACGCTCGTGCTCTACGAGGACAGCCGCAACTACGGCCTGGAGTCGGTCGACCTCAACCTGGACGCGTCCCATCGGGTTGCCAGCGCCAAGACCACCCACCACTGGCTCTTCGAGGACGTCCCCGACCAGCCGAGGATCCGCGCCATGCTGACCCGCTTCTACGACCGTGTCGGGAAGCGCGATTCCGCGCAGGCCAGCGTCCGGCCCCTCTTCGCCAGCTCGCCGACGCGGATGAACGGGGTGTACGAGGGCGCCGCCCGGTGCGCCGAGTGCCACCGCGAGGAGTTCGACCAGTGGAAGACGACGCGCCACGCGACCGCGTACAAGACGCTCCTCGACGCCCACCGCCACTACCAGCCGCGATGCGTCGTGTGCCACACGGTGGGGTTCCGCACGAAGACGGGATACAAATTGGGCGATCCCGAGGATCCGCTCGCCAACGTGCAGTGCGAGGTCTGCCACGGACCCGGGGGCTCGCACGTGAAGGACCCGGAGACCGCGCATTTGGAACGCAACCCGCCGGAGTCGACCTGCCTGGAATGCCACAATCCCCAGCACTCCGAAGCGTTCGTGTACAAGGACAAGATCCGCCTCGTCCGCCATCGGGCCGAGGTCGCAGCGGTGCGGTAAGCGGACGGCGCCTCACGCCAAGCCGATCGAGCGTGGAATTGCCCCGCTAGTTCTTCCCCATCACTTCCGCCGGCGCAGCACCATGTGCGTCGCGCGCTCCCCCGCGATCGATTCCTCGCACTGGTAGCCGAGCGCGCGAAGATCGAGCCCCTGCATCAGATGTTCCCCTTTGCCCAGGAGCACCGGCCGGAGGCCCAGGGTCAGCTCGTCGATCAGCCCGGCCTGGAGGTACTGGCGGATGGTGGACACGCCGCCTCCCAGACGAACGTCGCGCGGCCCGGCCGCGGCCTTCGCCTGGTCCAGCGCCGCGTGGATCCCCTCGGTGACGAAATGGAAGACGGTGCCGCCCTTCATCGCGAAGGAGGCGCGCGGGTGATGGGTCAGCACGAAGACGGGCACGCGGTACGGCGGCTCCTCGCCCCACCAGCCCTTCCAGCTCTCATCGGGCCAGGGGCCGCGGACGGGGCCGAACATGTTCCGTCCCAGGATCCACGCGCCGATGTTGGCAAGGCCCTTCTCGGCCATGCCGTTGTCGACGCCGGTCTCGCCGCCCTCCATGCCGTGCATCTCCCGCCAGGCGCGGGTCGCAAAGAACCACTCCATCAGCTCGGGCCCGCGCAGGCCGAGCGGATTCTGTAGATCCTGATCCGGCCCGGCGCCGTAGCCGTCGAGGGACACGGCGAAGCTGCTGACGCGAAGCTTGGGCATGGACGTCCTCCGATCGTCTTCGGCCGATGATCGTTAACTCTGGCGGCAGGCCACGCTTCACCAGAAACCCGCAATCCCGCCACATCTCCACCATACTTCGGGAGTACCTTCCCATGGATAGGAGAGACGCAACAAACCGTTCGCCTGGAGGCGCTTCATGCTGTCGCCGCGGATGTTCCCGCTCGCCCTGGCCGCCCTGCTCGCCGCCGCCCCGCTCGCGGCCGCTCCCGTATACGCTGCCGACGCCGACTGGCCGCGGCAGTTCGACACCCCGAGCGGCTCCTTCGTCGTCTATCAGCCGCAGCCCGAGGATCTTCAGGGCGACGAGCTCACCGGCCGCGCCGCCTTCTCGCTGAAGAAGAGCGACGGGGACGAGCGCACGTACGGAGTGCTCTGGTACACGGAGCGCATCTCGATCGACCGGGACAGCAGCACGGTGTCCGCGCGCAGCCTGGACGTCACCAAGGTGCGCCTGCCGGGCATCACGCCCGAGGAAGCGGCCCGCTACGAAACCCTGGTCGAATCCGAGGCGAGCCGGTGGGACCTGTCGCTCTCCGTCGAGGAGCTGCAATCCGGCCTGGCCGCCGCCGAGAAGGAGCGGGCCAGCGTGGCGGGCATCGACAACACGCCTCCCAAGATCCTCTTCCACGACCGCCGCGCGATCCTGGTCGTCTACGACGGCGCTCCGATCCTCGAGCCGATCGCGGGGTCGGCCCTTCAGCGCGTGGTGAACACGCCGTACGCCGTGGTGCTCGATCCGAGGAGCCGCACCTACTACCTGAATGGCGCGAATCTCTGGTACCGGGCGAAGGACCCGCTCGGACCGTGGAACGACATCGCCGCTCCACCCTCGGCCGTTCGCGCGGTGGTTCCCCCGGACACCACCTCTTCCGACGACGTGGAGGGCCCGCCGCCCGAGGTGCTGACCGCGACCGAGCCCACCGAGCTGATCGCCACCGATGGGGCCCCTCAGTACGCCACGCTGGTCGAGGACGAGTTGCTCTACGTGACCAATACCGAGAGCGACGTCGTCCTCGAGGTTCCGACGCAGGACCTGTACGTCCTGATTTCGGGGCGCTGGTTCCGGGCTCCCTCGACCGACGGGCCATGGACCTTCGTTCGCGGCGATGAGCTTCCGGCCAGCTTCGGGCGCGTGCCGCCCGATTCCCCCAAGGGCAACATCCTGGCGAGCGTCGCGGGCACGGACCTGGCCGAGGATGCCGTCGCCGACGCCGAGATCCCTCAGACCAGCGCGATCCGGCGCGACGATCATAGCCTGGAGGTGGCGTACGACGGCGACCCGGACTTCGAGCCGATCGAGGGCACGAATCTCGAATACGCCGTGAACACCGACGCCGAGGTGATCCTCGCCGACGGGCGCTACTACGCGTGCGACCAGGGCGTCTGGTACATCGCGGACGACCCCGACGGGCCCTGGAGCGTCAGCGACACCCGGCCTCTCGGTCTGGAGGACATTCCGCCTAGCTGCCCCGTGTACGACGTGCGGTACGTCGACGTCTACGAGGCCACGCCGGACGTCGTGTATGTCGGCTATCTGCCGGGCTACCTGGGCTGGTATCCCTATCACGGCACCGTCGTCTACGGGACCGGGTACCGGTACCACGGCTGGCGGGGCCGGCATCACTACTATCCGCGCCG
>DASQJL010000064.1 GCA_035631035.1 Candidatus Binatia bacterium
GTAACCGATCCGCGAACCCCATCCTTGACGGAGGCGGTGGTATGCTATCCGCGCCTATGGCGCGGAGGGCGGCACCGCGAACGCGTCGCTCGGCAGCATCGTCGGCAGCGGCAGCTCGGGGATCGTGAGCCAGCCGACCTCGCGATCGAGCTCCTTCCGATCAAGCCGGGCACGGGTGATGCGCCAGTAGCGCGGGGCGAGTTCGAGATAGCGGTCTCGCGGCCAATGCGGAATCACGCGGAACACGTCGCGCAGGTAGACCTCGGGATCGAGCTTGTGCAATCGCGCGGACGCGATGAGCGTGAGTAGATTGCCAGCTGCTTGGCCGTGGTCGTCGCTGCCGACAAATAGCCAAGCCTTGCGACCGACAGCTACGCGGCGCAGCTCGCGCTCTGACCGGTTGTTCGTCATCTCGAGCGCGCCGTCGTCGAGAAAGCGCATCAGCGCCACCTTCTGACGAATGCAGTAGCCGAGGGCGGAGCGCAGCATCCCGCGCTGGTGCTTGACTTGCTCGTAGGCGTCTTCGGCAAACTCGAAGAACGAGACGACGTGAACGCGGAGGTGGCGGTCGCGGAGGGTCTTGCGAACGTCCGGCAACCGGTTCTTCCACGAGTTGTCCAGATGGAACATTCGCATGATCCGTGCAAGCGCTTCGCGTGCGACGACGTGCTGAGTGGCGACGGCTGCCTCCCAGAACTTCGTGCGTCCATGAGACCAGCATCCGACCTCGCTACACGCTGCATGGTCGGCGCGATCGTCATCGACGCGATCCCGCTCCTTGGCCGGCCGGTACAGGATGTCGAACACGCTCTTCGCGTCGGCCTGTACGAGCCCGGCGTAGCCGGCGAACAGCTCGCGCACGACCTGGCTGGTCTCGCGGGGCGTGTACTCGAAGAACACGTGGTCGGCATCCGCGATCTGGACGAAGAAGTGTGCACGACGACACGGCTGACTCTGCTTGTCAGGTCGTGGATCCGGCTGCACCAGCACGCCGGTCGCGTCGGTCGCAATGCAGTGGGCGGTCGCGAGCGCCTCCTGTCGCATTGCCTCGACGATCGTCGCTCCGACGGTCGCGCCCGTTTCTTCGAGCCAGCGGCACATCGTGGCGCGATCGATCGGTACGCCGAGGCGCGCGAACCGATCCTCCTGACGATGGAGCGGAAGTCCATCGCAGAACTTGTCGCTTGCGACGTGAGCGATCAAGGACGGCGTCGCAAACGATCGTTCGATCAGACGCGGTGGCATTGGGGCCGTGACGATCGTCGCTCCGGCCGTGCGCGGATCCGACGCGACGAGCGCCGAGAGCTCATCGGGTGTGCAGGCCAGCTCGCCGCGTCGACCCGCCTCGGCGATCGGGGCAGCCTCCGGAGATGCGGAGTCCGTTGCAGAACTCGCACGGCTCGTGATCGACGCCGCGCGCTCGCCGGCATTGGGTGCGCCGCTCGCGGCAGGCACTGCCTGATCGCCGGTCCCAGGGCTGGCGCTCGCGTCCACAGGCACCTCAACCCTTGCCGGCGTCGACGTATCGTACTTGATGCGGACCAGCACGACGCGCACGAAGCCGCCACGCTTCCACCGCAGCTCGATGCTCTCCTCCGTCCCGATCCGCGCAGCCTTGCCATCGAGCAGCGGGTCGGGAATCTCGATGCGCTCCTCCGGTAGGTCGAACAACCGCAGGTCGCGGCGGCCGTGCTTCTTCTTGTCCTTGTCTCGCTCCGGCTTCGGCGCATCGCCGTCGTCTTCGTCATTGACCTTGCCGGCCAGCGCGTCGAGCGCGGCCAGCTTGGCGGCGAACTCGAGCTCGAGCTGCGTGGTGTCGATCCGCTCGGCCTTGGCGACCACGAGCCGGCGGCGCGCCAGCTCGACCTCGCGTGTGAGGGCTTCGTACGCCTCCCGCAACCGGTCACGCTCGGCCTCGGCGGCGGTCCGACGCGTGCGCTCCGCCTCGAGCGCCGCACGCTCTGCCTCGAGCGCCGCACGCTGCGCCTCCACCAGCGCCTCGAGCTCTGCGAGCCTCGCTGCGATCGTCGGGTCGATCGGGCTCGTCGCGTCGCTCACGACCCACTCCTATCCGGACTGGATCGCGATGTCGATCGTTTTCTTCCGAAACTCGCTCAGTGAACAGCGCCACGCCGGCGGATCGGCGCGAGATCGAGGCCGTCGATCAGGTCGTCGAGCGCGCGCTCGTCGATCAGCCGCGCAACGTCGCCCTCGATCGCCGGCTCCGGGATCCGGAACGTGTTTGCGTCGAGGCGCTTATAAAACACGCATACCCCGGTGCGGTCCGCGAACAGGATCTTCACGGCGGTGCGACGGCGCCCGAAGAACACGAACAGCGCGCCCGAGCGGGCCTGGCGGCCGAGGCGCTCGGCGACCACGCCGCACAACCGATCGAAGCCCCAGCGCAGGTCAATCGGGTCGAGCGCTACGAAGATCTCCACGCCGCGAGGGATCATCGCTCCACCTTCGAAAGCAACGCGAGCACCGCCATGACAGCCTCGCGGTCTGCGCCCCCATCTACCGTGATTCGCACACGCGCGTCGAGCAACTCGATGATGATCGCGCCGGCTGGGGCTCCGCGATCGTGCGGCGCCGGCGACCGCACCAGCTGCGCCAAGCGCACCGCCGGCGGCGGTGCCTCGCGCCCCAGCCTCGACGACCACCACAGCAGGGTACCGGCCGACCAGCCTCGGCCCGCGCTGTACCTCTTGGCGGTCTCGCCACTCGCTCGCCAGCACGCCACGCGCTGCTTCCAGATCTCTTTCTTCTCCGACATGGACCCGCGATCGTCGGGCCTGCGCATCACGCCGCAAGGATGGGGTCTTCAAAGCGGTTACG
>DASQJL010000065.1 GCA_035631035.1 Candidatus Binatia bacterium
CTCTATCCCGCGGCGTACTACCTGACCGACTCGCTCGGCGTTCCCGAAGCGCAGCCGAACGGCCAGTTCCTCGTGACCGGTTCCGACATGACGCAGCGGCTCTGGGTGCGAAACCGGCACTACGGCTGGGTGCCGCGCGCGCGCATCAAGCACGACAAGGGGGAGCTGACCCTGGGCGGCGAGTGGCGCGAGCACGACGGCCGCCACTGGGGCGAATTGACCTGGAGCGCGGCCCTTCCGCCCGGGGCCGAGCCGAACCACGTGTTCTACGACTACACGGGGCGGGTGCGCGTGCTGTCGGGCTTCGCGCAGGAGGCCTACGATCTGCGGCCCAAGGTGCGCCTGACCGGGAGCGTCCAGCTGCGGAGCACCCGATACGCGGTCGGAGACGACCGGTACAACGGCTACGATTTCCACCTGAACTACTCGTTCCTGAACCCGCGGATCGGCGTGAACTGGAATCCCAGCGAGCGCTGGAACGCGTTCGGGTCGTTCGCCTACGTCCGCGTGGAGCCGATCCTGAGCGAGATCTACCGCGCCGACGACCCGACCAGCGTGCCGCTCTTCCGCCGGCTCGACCCGGCGAACCACGTCTACGAAGACCCGCTGATCGACCCCGAGAACCTGCGCGACTTCGAGCTGGGGCTCGGCTGGAAGCAGGGGAACGCCTTCCTGCGCCTGACCGGGTTCTGGCTCGACTTCCGGAACGAGATCGTCCCCTTCGGGCAGATCGACGCGCTCGGCAATCCGATCACCGGAAACGCGGCGCGCTCGGCGCACAAGGGCGTGGAGGCCGAGCTCGGCTACGCGCACCGGAGCGGGCTGGAGCTTACGGGCAACGCCACGTTCAGCAAGAACCGCTTCGGCGACTACCGGGAGTTCGTGGCGCCCGGCGTGTTCAACGACTACAGCGGTAACGCCATCGCGGGATTTCCCGATCGGATGGCGAACGTGACGCTGGGGTACCGGCGGGGGGAGTCCCGCGCCGGCGTCACGGTCGTGGAGACGGGGCGGCAGTATCTCGACAACTCCGAGGACAACCGGAAGAACGCGGCGCTTCGCGACGCGCCTGGATATCAGCATAAGTTTGTCGAAGAGCACGCGGCTCTGAACGCCGCCCTGACGCTGGACCTGACGCCGCTGGTGGGGGCGCGGGCGCTGGGGCAGAAGTCGCTCGCGCTGGACGTGCATGGGATGAACCTCACGGGGCTCCGCTACGAGACGGCGGGTTACGTCTTCGACGAGATCCCCTACTTCTACCCGGCCTCGAAGCGGAGCGTGTTCGCGGCCCTCCGCGTGGAGTTCTAGGCACGGCGCCCGTCGACGTCGCACTTCTCGCGCTCTACGCCGGGTTCCTGCTCTATCTCGGAGTCCGGCTCTTCGGCACGGCCCGAAAGCCGGTCGACGAGTTCCTGGTCATGGGACGCCGTCTTTCCCTGCCGTCGTTCGTCATGACGCTGGTCTCGACCTGGTACGGGGGCGTGCTCGGGGTGGGGGAGTACTCCTACCGCTACGGCCTCTCCAACTGGCTCGTGTTCGGGGCGCCCTACTACGTCGGCGCGGCGCTGTTCGCGCTGTTCATCGCGCGCCGCGCCCGGGCCTCGCGGCTCTACTCGGTTCCGGACCAGCTCGAGTCCGCCTACGGGCGGGTCGCCGCCCTGATCGGCGCCGTGGTGATCCAGTTCCTTTCGTCGCCGGCGCCGTACGTGCTGATGGTCGGGATCCTGGCCCAGCTCATCTTCGGCGGGCCGCTCTGGGTCGCCATCGTCGGTGGCACCGCGCTCTCCACGGCCTATTCGCTCCGGGGCGGGCTCCGCTCCGTGGTGCGGGCCGACAACCTCCAGTTCATCCTCATGTACGCGGGGTTCCTGGTGGCGCTGCCGCTCCTGGTCGCGCGCTACGGCGGGCTCGGGTTCCTGACCTCGCATCTCCCGCACACGCACTTCGTCTGGCATGGAGGGAACGCGCCGCAGTACGTCTTCGTCTGGTACTTGATCGCGCTGCAGACGCTGGTCGAGCCGACCTTCTACCAGCGCGCGTTCGCGGCGCAGGACGAGAAGACCGCGGTGCGCGGCGTCTGGATCTCGATCGGATTCTGGATCCTCTTCGACTTCCTCACGACCTTCACCGGCATGTACGCCCGGGCGCTGATGCCGCATCTGGCCGATCCGGTCTCGTCCTATCCCGAGCTGGCGATCCGCTTCCTCCCTCCCGTGATCCGCGGCCTGTTCTACCTCGGACTGTTCGCGACGGTGATGTCCACCGTGGA
This sequence comes from Candidatus Binatia bacterium, assembly GCA_035631035.1. Classification (NCBI taxonomy): domain Bacteria; phylum Candidatus Binatota; class Binatia (SeqCode); species Binatia bacterium. The sequence goes on from DASQJL010000065.1 coordinate 2,270, forward strand.
CGGCTACACGTTCATCGGCGGCGTGAACTTCGGGCGCGACCTGGTCTGGCGCTGGCGGCGGGAGCGCGACGAGTCGCGCGTGAACGGGTACGTGCAGATCGGATTCGTGATCACGGCGGCGGTGTCGATCGCGCTGGCCCTCTTCTTCCGCTCCGCCGTGGACCTGTGGCACGACGTCGGCTCGGTGGGGGTCTCGGCGCTGCTCGTTCCGCTGGTCACGTCGTACCGGGCCGGCTGGCGCACGCGGCCGGCGTTCGCCGTGGCCTCGATGACCGTGGGCGGAGCGGTGGCGTTCGCCTGGCTTCTCGCGGCCCGCCTGGGCGGCGGCGCCTATCCGCTCGGGATCGAACCGATCTACCCCGGGCTCCTCGCGAGCGCGGTACTATGGGCCGGTGGGAGAATCGGCCAAGGCTGATCGCGTCGTTTCGACTCCGCGCCGGGCGCCGGAATCGCGGTGGTGGCGCGCGGCGCCGCTCGCGATCGTCGCGCTCGCGCTCGCGGTCCGCCTGACGCTCCTCCTCGCCTACCCGCGGCCGCTCGCGTCCGATGCGCGCGACTACGACGCCCTGGCCTGGACGCTCGCCACGACCGGGCACTACGACGGCGCCGGCGGCGCGCCGACCGCCTATCGCGCGCCGGGCTATCCCGCGTTCGTCGCCGGGATCTACGCGGCGGGCCGGCACCCCGAGGCCGTCAAGGCCGCGCAGGCGGCGCTCGACGCGCTCACGGCGCTTCTCCTCTATGCTCTGCTCTCCCGACGGAGCCGAACCGCGGCCCTCGTCGCCGGGCTGGCCTGGGCCGCGCTTCCCGCCGCGGCGCTCTTCAGCCTCCAGCTCTTCTCGGAGACGGCGTTCACGCTCGGGATCGTCGCGTTCGCGTGGCTCGTCAGCCGCGATCGCGGGTGGACCGACGCGCTCGCCGGTCTTGCGCTCGGGGCGCTCATCCTGACCAAGCCGATGATGCTCCTCTTTGCCGCGGCGCTTCCGTTCGCGCTTTCCAAGCGATCCTCCGCGCGGCCGACGACCGCGATCCTGGGCATCGCGATGGCTCCCGTGCTCGCGTGGATCCTTCGCAACCTGCTCGTGATGGGAACGCCGGCGCTGATCACCAGCGCCGGAGCGAACCTCTGGATCGGAGCCAACCCCTGGGCGAACGGCGGCTACGCCGAGCCCGCGCCGATCGAGGGAGCGGTCTCCGGCGAAGTGGAGAACGACCGCATCGCGGGAGCCGAAGCGCTTGCCTACATCGCCGACCACCCCACGGCCTGGTTCACCCTCGGCGCGCGCAAGCTGGCCCTGCTCGCAAGCTCCGAGGCCGAGCTGGTCGCGGGCGTCTTCACCCGCTCCGATACCGGCGCGCGGCTGCGGGAACGCTATCGCGCGGTGCCGGCGTGGCTCCGCGCCTCCGTGAACATGCCGACGCTGGTGGTCCTGATCCTCGGCGTGTTCGGCCTCGCGGCCGCCCCGGGAGGCGTCGAGCGCCCGCTGTTCGGAGCGCTCCTCTTCGCGATCGCCGTCTCGTCGCTCGTCTTCTTCGGCGGCAGCCGGTTCCGATTCCCGCTCATGCCCGGTCTCGTCCTGTGCGCCGCCCAGTTCGTCACAGGCACGGGGCGCGGCCTGAAGGAGACGTCCCGGGGTCGGCTGGTCGCGGCGGCGGTTGCGTGCTGCCTGATCGCAGCGATCTGGATCGTCGAGGCCCTGACCCTCTCCGCCGAAGTCTCGTAGCGGTAGGGTCCTGGCCGATGGCAGGAACCCAGGGTCTCCTTCGGGGTGCCTCTTAGCGAAGGGCTCTCGCCGGTCCCCCCCTCCGGCGAAAAAATGACGCCCGCTGCCGGATCCCCCTCCGGCTCATGGCACACCCGCTGCAGGGCAGAGTCATGCCCGGCGGGTTTGCCGCGTTGTTCCCGGGGAGACCGCATCATGGCTCGACACCTCGTCGCCGTACTCGTCATCGCGTGGGGCTTCTGGATCACCGGCTGCGGCAGGAATCCGTCAGGTCCCGCCGGCGAGCAGGGCGCCGACCGCGCCGCCATCCTTCGCGCCGCCGCCGCCGCTCCGGAGCTGGCCGTCGATTTCTCGGACGACGCCGGCGAGCTCCTCGGCACCGCGGAGCCCGCGGTGCCCACGTCGGAGCAGGGGCCGCTGCTCGCCCCGGCCGACACCGGCATCGCGGCGAACGCTCCGATCCACTGGGGCCGCCGCAGAACGCCGAGCGATCGCCCGCCCGAACGCATCGTCGAATTCATCCTGCCGCCCGACAGCGGCCGCGCGGTCGTGCGCGTGACGGTGCGCTTCGACGGGTGGCTCTACGTGGACCGCACCGACGACGGGCTGCGCAACCCGGGGAAGAAGCCGGTGCGCGATCAAGCCGTGCGCACGGCCCTCTTCCGAAAAGTCTGGTTCCACGCCGATTCGTCTTCCGCCGATTCGATGTTCGGCTGGCGGCTGGTCGCGCTGTCCCCGGTCCAATTCTCGATGATCGATCCCGCGAAGCAGACGGTCGCGATCCACTCCGTCACCGTCAGGACGCCGGCGGGGGCGACCACCATCGCCGATCCCTCCGCGTTCCTTTCGCTACGCGACGGCGGCCCGGCCGTACCGTCGACCACGTTCGGACAGACGGTCAAGGTGGAGGCCGAGGTGACGAACACCGACCGGACCTTCCGCCCCTCCGAGTTCGTCTACCTGCACGTGCCGATCAACATGCGGCCGTTCCCGGGACCGTTCGATCGTGTCCGGATCCGGATGAGAGACGACGGGTTGAACGGCGATCGGAAGGCCGGCGACGGCATCTACACCGCCCAATGGACCGTCCAGGATGTGGGGAGACACCATCTGGCGGTCGACGTTCTCAGCGCCAGGTGCCTCCAGACCGAGACCGGGGACGACTACAATTCCACTACGTGGGGTATCCCATACGCCTCGTATCCCGCTGCAATACAATGACTTAAATAGGGCGAAATGATGGAAACTTTTTCGGCGCTGAGGTGGTCTAAGGAGGTAGAGAGTCCGGCGATCTAATCGCCACAGTCCTAAAGGGTTACCCAGCCCACCTCCTGCTGGGGCCCGCTGCGTCGGACAGGGCTCTCTGGAACCGATAGGTCCGCGGTACCGCAAGACCGCGGCCGAAAAGAAAGGCTCCCCGCCGTCGGATGCGCGGCGGGGAGTTATTTTTTGCCCCGCTTCGAAGCCCGCCTCTATGCTCCGCGTCGTGACCCCCGAGAGCCGTCCGAAGAGCCGCGCCGCGCCGAGCGTCACCTCGCTCCCGTTGCGCGCCGCGCTTCTCTGGGCGCTCGCGGCCCTCCTCTTTGCGATTCTCTTCAGCGCGGCCACCTACCGCTCTATCGCCCCCTCCAGCGATCTCTGGGACTACTCGCAGGAAGCGCGGCAGCTCGCGCGCGGCCAGGGCTTCACGTCCCTCTACACGTATCCCACCCACCTCGGACCGAACGACCGCGCGCCCTTTCCCGTGCGCTGGCGGATGCCGCTCTACGCGGCGCGCGGCGCGATGGTGCTGAAGTTCGGGGCCTCGCTCCCGCTCGGCTATTTCCTCGTGGTCGCGCAATCGCATGCCGTCCTGGTTGCGCTCGTGTTCCTGCTCGGCGCGCATTTCGCGAACCGCCGCGCAGGGCACGTCGCCGCCGCCGCGGCGCTCGCCTGCCCGCTCTTCCTGGATGCCTACAGCCCGGGGATGAGCCAGGCGCCGGTGGCGGCGCTCTCGCTCCTCGTCTGGCTGCTCCTCGTGCGCTGGCGCGGGGCGACGACCGCCGTGCTGGCCGCGGTCGTCGCGGCCGCGGCGTGGTATCTGCGCGGCGAATCGCTCCTCATGGCGCCGCTCTGGGCGTGGACCGCGGGACGCGGCCGCGTAGGGCGGGGCGTTCTCTTCGCCGTCCTCTACGCGGCACTCTGCGCGCCCTGGCCGATCTATCTCGCGCAGACCACCGGGCACGCGTCGTCGATCCAGGGGAACCCGATGCTGCTCTACACGCCCGAGTACCCCGGGTATTCGTCGACCCGAAGCTACGGCGTGCCGATGCCGGCGGCGATTCCGTACGTGCTCACCCATCCCATGACGTTTGCCGTGCGGTGGGTCAAGGACCTGCTCGGCTTCGGGCTGGATCTTCTCGGGGGGCTCGGTCCCCTCGCGATCGGGCTCGCGATGGCGGGGCTCCTGCTGCGCGAGGCGCGTGAACGCTACGCGCCCTTTCGCCCCACGCTGCCGTTTCTGATCGCGATCGCGCTGCAGATCGCCGCCTTCTCCGCGCTCGAGCGGAGCCCTCGCTTCCTCGTGCCCGTGGCGCCGCTCGCGTGCGTGATGATCGGGATCGCCGCCGCCCCCGCCCTGGACCGCCTCTCCGGCCGCCGCGCGCTCGTGGCGCTGTTCGCGCTCCTGATCGCGGAGCGCGCGCTCACGGTGGCCTTTCAGACCCGAGAGGCGCCACGGCGCTTTCCTCCGCTTCCTCCCGCGACCGCCTCGGCGTTGAACGCCGCCGCCACGGCGGGAGCCTGGCCGCGCGACCGGCTCATCCTCTCCGACGTTCCCGACTGGGTGGCGTGGCACGCCGATCGTCCGGCGCTTCTCCTGCCGCTCGCGCGCGATCTCGCGCGCGTGGAACGCGATCACCCCGTCGCCGCGATCTTCCTCTCGCCCGACGCGCGCGCGCGGAACGTCGCCGACGGCGACACGGCGTGGGTGGGGGTGATCGACCGCAACGCTCCGGTCGAAGGGTTCGCCGGCCCGGCCTTCCTTCCGGGAGGCGCCTGCCTCTACGTGCGCCGGTGAGCCGCGCGCGGCGCTTCGCGCGGTGGGGAGTCTCGCTCGCCGCGCTGATCGCCGCCGGAGGCTACGTGGTCGCGCGGGCCGGCAAGCCCTGGGACTTCGAGACCTACTACTTCGCCGGAGCGGCCTTCCGCGCGGGGCTGAATCCCTACTCGCTCGAGAACCTCACGCGGGTTGCCCGCCGGACGGTGACGCTGCCCTTCCTGTATCCGCCCGCGACTCTCGCGCTGTTCGCGCCGATGAGCCTCCTGCCGAAAGCGGTCGCGGCGGGCGCATGGCTGGGGTTCAAGGGCGTCCTCGCTGCGTTCCTGGTCTGGCTCTGGCGGCGGGAGTTCCTGCGCGGAAGCGATCCCTCCCGCCTGGTGGTCGTGCTCGCGCTGGGGTTCGATCGCTCCGTGGCGTGGGACCTGCGCACGGGGAACGTGGCGCTGCTCGAGATCGCGATCCTCTGGATCGCGCTGGCCGCCTTCGTGCGCGGCCGCGATGCGCTCGCGGGCTATCTCATCGCCCTGGGCTCCATCTTCAAGCTCCTGCCGGTGGGGCTACTGGGCGTCCTCGCCGCGGCGCCGCGACCGCGGCCGGTTCGCGCGGCCCTGATCGCCGGAAGCGCTGCGTTTCTCGCCGTCGCGGTCAGCCTGCCCCCGGGTCTCGCGGCCGAGTGGCGCGCCGCGATCGTCCACGCTTCGCCGAACGCCAGGCTCGCGATCGAGGTGAACCCCAGCGCGCTGGGACTCTCCGACTGGCTGTTCGGCGCCCTGGGCGCGCCGGCGGCGTCCGTCCCGTTCCTGGCGATGGGAGCGTATCTCGCGTTCGCCGCCGCGATCCTCCTGCTGAGTCTCGAGCCGTTGCGGCGGGCGCGCGCTTCCTCGACTCGGGTGGAGACGGCGATGATCGCCGTGCTGCTCTGGCTCCTCCTCTCGCCGCGCCTGATGGTCTACTCCTTCGCGATGGCCATCGCGCCGGTGCTCTACGCCATCGAGACCCGTGTTCGGACCGAGGCGTGGCGCTGGCTGGCCGCGCTGCTCGTCTGCGCTCAGGCCGCGATCCGGCTGGCTCCCGGGCCGGAGCCCCCCATGCTCGGGGCCGCCTCGTTCGCGATCCTCCTGGGGGCGTGGGCGCTGCTTCGGCAACCCCCTAGCTTCCCTCGGGCAGCTTCTTCGCAGGGCTGGTTCGCGCATTCACCATCGCCAGTCCCGCGATGATCGGCACGCCGCCCAGGAACGCGGCGGCGCCGGGACGCTCGCCCAGAACGATCCACCCGATCAGGTAGGCGAACGGCGAAACCAGGTAGAGCAGGCTCGCCGCCCTCGAGGAGGGCATGCGCGAGAGCACGTACGTCCAGGTGAGATAGCCGATCGCGCCCGGAGCGACGCCGAGATAGACGGCCGAGAAGATCTGGGTTGGCGTGGCGGCGCGAAGCGCGCGCAGGAGCTCGGGGAGGAAGGGGAGGAGGAAGAGCGTCCCGAGCCAGATCGTGAGGCAGGTCGACTGCAGTGCGCCGTAGCGCTTCAGATAGCTCTTCTGCAGCACGAAGTAGACCGCCTGGCAGAGCGACGCGATCAGGATGAACCCGACGCCGCCCTCGAAGCGGATGCCGCCCGCCGCGCCCACCGAGATGATCACCGCGCCGAGGAAGGCGAGCGCGGTCCCGATCCATCCGCGGGTTCCCAGCCGCTCGCCCAGGAACGCCATCGCGATCAGGGCCGTCCAGATCGGGCCCGTGTTGATGAGAAGGCTGGCGGCGCCGGCGCTGACGGTGCGCTCGCCCGCGTTCAGGGCGCTATGGTAGATCGCGATCGCCACCAGTCCCATGAGGGCGAAGCCGATCAGGTCGCGCCGGGGGATCCCGCGCAGCACGACCCGCTTCGTCGGCACGGTCAGGAGGGCGAGCGTGATCGAAGCGACCGCGAACCGGATCAGGGCGAGCGACGCCGGAGGGAACCCGTGCACCGCGTGGCGGATCGCGGCGTACGCCGAGGACCAGGTGAGCAGCGTGATCGCGATGGCTGCGACAAGGGGCGCCCTCGATCGCGATCCGGATCGAGGCGCCCCCGGGGTCGTGGCTTCGGAATTCACCGCGTTCCGCGGCTCACTTCGCGCGGCTGTAGGTGATCTCCATCATCTTCTGTTCCTGCCCCTTGTCGTTCGCGTACATCGTCATCGTGTAGGTGTTGCCGTCCACGATGTTCGTGACCTCGCGCATCGTGGATTCCCGGCCCGTGGGATCGGCCATCGTGCCGGTCAGGGTATATGAGTGGGTGGCGGGCTCCATCGCGGGACCCTGGCTCAGCATGATCCCCGTCCCCATGTTGTCCACCCACGAGCTGACGTACTGCTTCTTCATGTTGTCGTAGCCCAGGACTTCCATCCCCTCGAACGGCATCGTGCCGAATACGCCCTTGTAGTTGGCGACGAGATAGCGGCCGCCCATGACCCAGCTGCGCTCGCAGGTCCCCTCGCCGCTCGTCGGCTCGGCGGACGGATCGCTCCACATCTTGGTCACGGTCTTCCAGGAGCCCGCGAGCGGGTTGAGCGCGGCGTGCTCGGGGCCGGGGGTGGCCATCTTCATCATCATGGCCATCATCTCTTCTTTCGAAGGCTGTGCGGCGGCGGACTTGGCCGCATCCGCCTCCGCGGCCGTCTGGGTGGCCTTGGCATCCGCCGCGGCCTTGGCGTCCGCGGTCGTCTTCGCCTTCGCCTTGCTCGGGGTCTTGTCCGCGGCGAGCGCGGGCGCGGACCACGTGAGCGCGATCAGGGCTGCGGCGAGAAGCGCTGGGGCAAAGCGGGAACGCGGTTCCATGAGTGCATCCTCCCTCGTTGGACGGTGGGCTTTGCGGTAGGCCCGGGAGGATAGCAGAAAACGGCGCGCCGACTCCCTCCGGGCGGGGTTCCGCCCGGCGACCCGGCGTGCGGCCTTGCGACCGCACGCGCGGGTCCGAGGGTGCCGGGGGCCGGCCACCGGCTGCCGGATTACGGCGTGAAGAAAACGGCCGCCTTACTTGTTGGTCTGGTCACTCGACCCGCTCGCGCCGGCGGTATTGTCGCCGTTGCTCGACTGGGCCCCGCTGTCCGTGCTCGGCGTTCCGTTTGCCGGCGCCTCCGAATGCATCGCCGCCGCCTGCTTCGCGGTGACCTTGCGGCTGATCTTGCGGTACTCGGCGTTGGTCACGCCGCCCTTGGTCTTCAGCTGCGCCATGTTCTTGTACGGACGTCCGGCGATGATCTTGTCCGCCATGTCGCCGTCGATGCCGGGGAGCGTCATCAGCTCCTCGCGCGTCGCGGTGTTGATGTCGATCTTGGTGACCTTCGCCTTCGTGGACGAGGCGTTCTTGGCCATCGTGTGATGGCGCCGCGTCGGCTTGCTCGCGGTCGCGTTCGTGGCCGTCGTGGTGCTGGCCGACTTCGCGGCGGTCGTGCTCTTGGCCGCCGTCGCGGTCTTCGCGGCCGTCGTGTGCTTGGTCGCGGTCGCGTTGGTCGTGGTGGCCGCGTGCGCGCCCATCGGCAGCAGGAACGCCACGCTGAGTGCGGCCAGCGATGAGGTGATCAGACTGCGCTTCATGAAGGGACTCCTCCGGTTGAGGGCATGTCAGGTCCCGCCGCCGCGCCCTCGAAAACGGACGGCAAGGGGGGGTCCGAATCCAAAGAACCGGACCTGGGTGAGCCTTCGGTGTGCCGGGGTGGGCTGAGCTCTGGGTGCTGCCTGGAGTCGGTCTGCGAGATGTGCGGAGCTGGAGAGGTGCGCGGGAGAGGGAGGTAGAACCCGCGTGGCGCGGGGATCCGATGCGGACCCGCCCGCGGAGGGCCACGGCTCTCCAGCATCCGATTCAGGCGCGCGCCGTGGTCGTCCACGGCCGCAAGGCGAAACGCGCCATCGCGGTTATCCGGGGCCGCGTTCGGCGCGTGGGGAAGAACTCCATAGGTCGAGTGCCCGCGGCCGCGGGTAGGGGCGGTCGAGTGGCGCGTTTTTGACCGGTTCGCGGGATTCGAAGGGAGGCGGCGTCCCTGCCGGGACGCGGGCGCCGTGCGATTCGCCGCGGCGCGGCTGGTCTGACGCAGCATCGTCGCGGAGCGGTGGTGGTGTCTTGCAACGGAATGCGTGGCGGCGGATGCCGTCTGGGCCATCAGGCCCAGGCACCCGGCCACCAGCGCGATGACGAACCACCGAATCGGTTTCATGCTCTCCTTGGATGCCGCGAACGGCTCAACGGCGCCTGTCGCACGCATACCCCGACCGCCGGCGCCGGTTCCGCCCCGTGGCGCCTGACAAATTGTCGTGCGGAGACGCTATCACGCCGCCTTCCGGAAATAGGAACGAAATCCGCCGGGGCTCTGCGCCCGAGCCAGGGCGAAGACCACGCGCGGGAGGGCGAGCGGGTCGGCGTAAACCAGGTAGCGCGGCTCGAAGTCGGGCGCGAACTTGGATTTCCAGCGGAACAGCCCCTCGAAGTCGTAGAAGCGCCGAAGGTGCTCCATCAGGAACGCGCGCGCCCGGTCGCCGGCATCGGCGGCGTCGGCCTCGGTCTTGGCCAGCGCCGAAAGTGAAAGGGAGATCAGCTCGTCGCCGCGCTCCTTCGCCGCCTCCGCGCAGTGCACGATCAGGAACTCGATCACGCCGGAGGGAGCGTCGTCGCGGCGGCGCATCAGGTCCAGCGCCCAGCCGCGCCGCGCCCAGATGGGCACGAGCGTGATGAACGCCTCCATCCGCTGGCGCTCAGGGTTGTACGCCGCCGCCAGCCACTGGTCGGCCAGGCGGCTCGGGTCGAAGCGGCCCATCGCGAATCCCTTTTCGGCTCCCTTGCGCGAGCGGAGCCACTCCGACGACACGGCCGCGAGCTGGTCGCGCATCGCCGATTCCCGCGCGGGATCGAAGGGGTGGGAGTCGGGCGGGTAGAGCCGCGCCTCGAGCCCCGCGGCCTCCAGCTTGTTCCGCGAGCGCCGCACGTCGCCCATCGCCGATCCCTCCAGCGTGAACCGATCCAGGCGGAGGATCGGATCCACGCCGATGTGCACCGCGCGCCATCCCGCCTCGCGGTACATGGCGAGCTTCTCGGGGCGCGCCTGGAACAGCGCGAAGGTCCAGTCGTGCTCGGCGCAGTAGGTCGCGAACTGCTGGAGCAGGGGCGGGAACTCGTCGTCGGGGCCGATCGGGTCGCCCAGCACCAGCAGCACGTTCGACTCGAAGCGGTAGGCGATCACCGCGCGTCCGGTCGGGCTGAAGAAGTAGTCCACGTCGGGCTCGAGCGCGAAGGCCCCGACCGACGAATCGCCGTAGTGGCGCAGCAGCCGCGCCACCCGCTCCCGCTCGGTGCGGTGGCGCTCGCGGTGCGCGACCGGTCGGAGCAGCGAGAGGGCCGAGCCCGCGAGGATCAAGGCGCCGATCGGCGCGAGCGAGTGCGTGAACCACCGCGCCATCCGCGAGGACTGGCTGTGGAGGGGCGCGATCGTCTCCAGCTTCGTCTGGCCGATGCCGAAGAGGCGGTAGGCGGCCTCGCCCGCCGCGCGGCCCAGCGAGGCCCCGCCGCCGTAGTGGGCTTCCAGCCAGAAGCAGCCCGCCACCGCGTAGACCAGGAAGAAGGCGCCGGTCCAGAGCGTGCGCTGGCCGATGGCGCCGAAGGTCAGCTCTCGGCTCTTCACGCGGAACGCGTCGCCGCTGATCCCGAGCGCGAAGAGGAGAACCGACGCAGCCGTCGCCTCCTCGAAGTCGATCGCCTTGAGCAGGTTCATCGGCACCGAGAGCGCGGCCAGGAAGAGCGCGACCACGAACGCGCGACGTTTGCCGCGGCGCAGCCCCCACGCGGTCGCGATCAGGAGCACGCCCGCGACGAAGGTGAACGTGCGGCTCTGGTCCATGACGTCGGTCGGGACCAGGCGGCGAAGCGCGAGGAGCCGCTCCGAGGGATGGGAGAGGAGCGCCGACATCAGGTTGATCACGCCCTGGGTCGCGACGGCGAGCGCGAGCGCGGTGCGCTGCCAGGAATAGCGGCGCGGCGGCGGCGTTGCGAGCGGCGGCGATCCGCCGGCGGTGATCGAATCCATCGGTGGCGCCTTCACAGACGGGGAAGCACCGCCTGTTCCAGACGGACCGCTTCGGCGACCGAGAGGGCATAGAACGGCGCGCCCCGCTCGGCCTGCGGCGGATCGGCATCCACCGCTTCGGGCAGATGGTCCAGGCCGCCCTGGCCGGCGCCGCCGTCGTCAAGCCGCGCCAGAAGCGGTGTCAGGAAGCGCTCGCGCGCTTCGGCGCGGGCCTCGGGCATGTTGTCCCGCACGCGCACCCACGCCTCGACGAAGGGCCCGAGCAGCCAGGGCCACGCCAGTCGCGGCGCGGCCGGATCGTCCGCCGGCCCGGCGCGAAGCCCCATCGGCGTGAAGAGCCGCGCCTCGACCAGGTCCACCACCTGGCGCGCGCGCTTCCCCTCGAGCACCGACCAGGGAAGGCCGCCCACCGCCACGATCTGGTTGGGGCGGAAGGAAGCGTCGGCGACGCCGCGCTCGTGATTCAGGTCCACGACGTCGTAGAGCGACGCGGCGCCATCGTTCCAGAAGCGGCGCTCGAACGAGCCGCGCCCGCGCTGGTACAGGGCCTCCCAACGCGTCGAGATCTCCGACCCCGCGCGCAGCGCGTTCAGCCAGAGCGCCTGCACCTCGACCGCTTTCCCGATCCGCGGCGCGACGGCCCCGCACGCCTTGTCCATCCAGGTGACGCGAGCGTTCGGCTCGCCCGCCGCCAACAGGCCGTCCTCGTCCATGCGGATCCGGTAGCTCGTTCCCTCGACGTACCAGGGGAGGATCGCCTCGATGGCGCCGCGGAGCGTGTTGCGCTCCGCCGCCGAGAGACGCCGCCGGCCCTCGGCCGAGGCGCGCAGCAGCTCGTGAGCGGCGACGATGAACCAGAGCGGCGCGTCCACCGAATCGTACCGAGGCTGGGCGGCGCCTTCGGGGAAGGTCGTGGGGAAGAGCCCACGGGCGAGCGTCGGAACCCAGGGGA